>JAFNGP010000111.1 GCA_017885175.1 bacterium | reverse complement strand
ATCCCCCGCCTTTCCGAGCTCCTCCGAGAGCGGCATGACGTCGATCGGCGCGCGTTTGTTGAAGAGCGCGAGCATCGCGGCGAAGATCCTTCCGTGCGCGGGGCGGTAGAAGTTTTCCGCCGCCACGATCTCGACCGCCCGCGTCGAAGCCTCGGGCTCGAGGAGCATGCCGCCGAGGACCGCGCGCTCGGCGTCGAGGTTCTGCGGCGGAATCCGCTCGATGCCCTTGAACTCGATGCGCGTATTCGTGCCGGTGTCCGTCATTCGCCCTCCCGGGCCGTTTCGTCGTAAAGCTTCCGCATCGTCTTGAGATCCTCCCACGCGTCGCGTTTGAGATTCGGATTCCTGAGCAGCGCGGCCGGGTGATACGTCACCGCGACCGGAATTTCGTTATAGTAATGCATGCCCTGCCTGAGGATCCCGAGCGCGGTCGTCTTCTTGAGGAGACCGTGCGCCGCGATCCTTCCGAGCGCGCAGATCATGACGGGCCTGATGAGCTCGAGCTGTCTCGCGAGGTACGGCTCGCACGCCGCCATCTCGTCCTCCTGCGGCTCCCGGTTCCCCGGCGGCCGGCATTTCAGAATATTGGCGATGTACACGTCCTCCCGGGCGAACCCGATCGCGGCGAGCATCTTCGTGAGAAGCTGCCCCGCCCGCCCGACGAAGGGGAGCCCCTGGAGATCCTCCTCGCGGCCCGGCGCCTCGCCGACGAAGACGATCTTCGAGGAGGGATTTCCGCTCCCGAATACGGTCCGCGTCCTTCCTCCGGAGAGGCCGCAGCGCTCGCACTTCGAAACGACCGCGTCGAGGGCGGCGAGATCGAATCCCGAGAGATCGATCCCCCGCCTGCGAGAGGGCTCCCCGAAAAGGGAAGCCTGCCCGACCGCCGCGCCTTCGCTCCGGAGCGCCGGAGAGGTGATCATGACGATCTCCCGGGCGCTCTTCCGCGATTCCTCCGCGGGGCGCGCGGCGTCCGCCATCCGGTACGCGACCTCGCCCCCCACGCCCCGGCGGGCGAGGAGGTACCGCCTGATTTCACCGAGAGCGTCCCGTTCCATCCGGCCCCTTATCGCCTGAACCGCTTCACGCGGCTGTCGGCGGCGACCGCGTCGAGGATGAGGGCCGCCGCCTCATCCTTCGAAATGAGAGGACTCGCGAAGAGCTTCTTCGGCCCCTTGAAGAGCGTGATCTGATTCGTCGGCGCGGTGAACCCGGTATTCTTCCCGGGGACGTTGAGCACCATGTAGTCGCAGTTCTTCTCCCGGGCTTTCCGCGTCGCGTTCGCTTCGCCGTCCGCCGTCTCGAGGGCGAAGCCGACGACGATCCTCGCGCCCTTCCGCTTTCCGAGCGAGGAGAGAATGTCATCGGTCGAACGGAGCTCGAGCTCGAACGATTTTCCCGTTCTCCGTATCTTCTCCGTGCGCCGCCGGGCCGGCGTGAAATCGGAAACGGCCGCGGCCATGACGCATACGTCGCACCGCGCGAACGCCTTCGTCACGGCGGCCTTCATCTCGGCGGCCGTCGCGACGCGCTCGACCGCGTCGACCCGCGGCGCCGGCACGTCGACCGGGCCGTGAACGAGCGTCACGCGCGCTCCGCGCGATCGCGCCTCGCGGGCGATCGCGAAGCCCATGCGCCCCGACGAGCGGTTCGTGATGTAGCGCACGGGATCTATCTCCTCTTCGGTCCGTCCCGCCGTGACGAGAACCCTGATTCCGGCGAGATNNACGTCCCCGCAGGCGAGGGCGCCCGAGCCGGGATCGAGAACGATCTTTCCATCGGCCGCGAGCGTTTGAATGTTGCGCCGGACAGCCGGGCTCGCCCACATCGCCTCGTTCATCGCGGGGGCGAACATGACGGGGGCGCGCGCCGACAGAAGCACCGTGCTCGCGATCTCGTCGGCGATGCCGAGCGCCGCCTTCGCGATGATGTCGGCGGTCGCGGGAGCGACGACGACGCGGTCAGCCCACTTCGAGAGCTCGACGTGCTCGACGACGGGGCGCTCGCGCCGCGCGAACATATTGATCGATACGGGATTCTCCGAAAGAATTTCGAACGTGAGAGGCGTAACGAATTCGGTCGCGGCGGCGCTCATCGCCACACGAACCTCAGCCCCGCCGCATTTGAGAAGGCGAACCAGGAGCGCGGACTTGTAGGCGGCGATGCCGCCCGTCACCACGAGAAGGATCTTTGTGCCCGATAGCCCTCCCTCGCGGCTATTTCTCCCCCTCTGGGTCCGCATACACGTACTTCACTTTCCCGTCGATGAGTCGTTTCATCGCGATAGAGGTGGGTTTCTCCTCAATTTCCTCGCCGGAAAGGCGGATCAGCGTATTGATCCTCCTCGCCTCTTTCGCCATGATCCGAACCGCCTCGTACCTGTTCGGAATCACTTCGATGATCCTCTCAAGTGCCGCGATAATCATAGCTTGCCCTCTCAACGTTATAGTGTACGGCGATATGCGCACCGGCGGGAATGCCCTCCGGCAGCCGGCGAAGCGCTTCCGGCGCCTCCCCGCCCTCTATGCCGGGTGAGGAATAGTAATATAAATATGGCCCTTGCGCAAGGGTTATAAAACCCGCCACGGAAAGGCCCCCGCGCCTAAGCGATCGTCGAGCGCTCCCGGCGCAGCGTTTCCGCGCGGATGATCGACAGACAATCCCCGGCGCAACGTTCCACGTCGTCGTTGACGACGATATAATCGTACCCGTCGAAACGGGCGAGCTCCCGCTTCGCGTTCTCGAGACGGCACCGGATGACCGCCTCTTCGTCCGTCGCGCGGCCGTCGAGCCGCGCCCTGAGAGTCTCGAGATCGGGCGGAAAGAGAAATATGAGAACGGCTCCGGGAAAGCGCCCCCGGACGCTCATGCCCCCCTGGATGTCGATTTCGAGAATGACGCCGGTTCCCGCGGCCAGCGCGCTCTCGACGAACGCGGCGGGCGTGCCGTAGAAGTTTCCGTGCACCTCCGCCCATTCGAGATACTCGCCCGCGTCGCGGCGCCTCTCGAACTCCTCTCGCGTCACGAAGAAATAATCGAACCCGTCCCGCTCGCCGCCGCGCGGCGGCCTCGTCGTGACCGAAACCGAAGCGACGATATCGGGGACCCGCGCGAGGATGCGGTCGACGACCGTCGATTTACCGACGCCCGAGGGCCCCGAAACGACCACGAGGAGCGGCTCCCGGGAAACGGTGAAGGATGATGTCACTGCGGCACGGCTCCTTTTTGCGCGGGACGCGCGGTCCGCCGCGGCGGCGCGGGACGCGGCGCGTCACTCGAGGTTCTGAACCTGCTCGCGGATCTTTTCGATCCCTTCCTTGAGGGAAAGGCACTCGCGGATAACGCCCGCGTCGGCCGCCTTGTTCGCCATCGTCGTGGCCTCGCGGTGAATCTCCTGGAGGAGGAAGGTGAGACTCTTCGACACCTCGTCCCCTTTTTCGATGACCGTCCGGAACTGCGCGAGGTGGCTCTTGATCCGAACGAGCTCCTCCGAGAAATCGGTCCGCTCGGCCGTGAGGGCGGCCTCCATGAGCCAGCGGTTCTCGTCGATCTTGTGCCCCGCGATGAGCTGGGCGAGCCGCTCCTTCGCCCGCGCGAGCGAGCGCTTCAGGGCGAGAGGCGCCTTCTTCTCGATGCGGGCGACCGATTTTTCGAGGGCGCCGAGCCTCCGCATGACGTCGCGCGCGAGCTCCTCCCCTTCGATCCGCCGCATCTCGTTGCATTTCTCGAGCGCGACGACGAGCGCCTCGCGCGTGCGCTCCCAGAGGCTCTCGGGGACCGCCGCGTCGAGGTTGTTCGCGAAGACGTCGGGAAGCGCGAGGAGCGTGCCGATGTCGATCCTCCCCGGAATCCCCTCCTCGATGGCGAAATCGCTCAGGACCCGGTAGGCCTTCCTCAGGTATGTCTTGTTGATCGCGACGCTCTCCGTTTCGACCGAGTGGTCGAAGGCGACCGTCACGTAGATGTGGCCCCGCTTGAGGGAGCCTCGCACGATCTTCTCGATCTCCTTCTCGTAGCCGTTCAGCGGCCGCGGCAGGCGAATCGCGAAATCCATGAAGCGGTGATTCACGGTGCGCACCTCGACGGTGACGGCGCCGACGCTTCCCCTCGCTTCACCCTTTCCGTATCCCGTCATGCTGTAAACCATACGCTCCCCCTTGCAATGATTCGACGCGCCCGCGCAGTACTTCCGCCCCCCCCGGCGACCGACGCGTCCCGAGCCGCACTGTAGCACGATTGCGGGAGCCAAGGTAAGAAGAGAAATGCGCGCCGGCTTTACAATTTGACTTGGGGGGCGCCGCTCCCTATGATTCGACGCATGAACAGTTTGACCATATACGCCCTCGGGGCCGAGCTCGACCGGATGCTCTCCGGCGCCGCTATCGCCGCCGTGAGACGATTCCCGGAAGGGATCACGCTTTTCCTCAACCACGCCCCGTTCCCCTTCGCGCATATCCTCTATCACCGCAGGGAACCGGAGTTCGTGCCGTCGGATCGTGAGCTCGCCCCGCGGAACCGCGGAATAGAGGAAATGACCGCGGTTGACGGGAGACGCATCGAGGGCATCCATTCAATAGGCTTCGAGCGGGTGCTCGTCGTGAAGCTCGCGCCGGGAGCCGAATGGGGGAGGGAGGAGAGTCTGCTCCTCAGGATCGACCTCACCCCGGCCGCGAAAGCTCTCGCGCTCTACGAGGGGAGCACCGAAAGGCAACTCGCTTCGATCGGCGCGAAAAAATCGCGGAAGCCGGCGGGGCCGAACGAGGCCCTTCCGCCCAAGCGGCACTCGATCCTCGAGCTCCCCGCCGAACCACCCGCCGGTCTCCTCGAGGTGAATCCGCGCGACACGCTCGCCTCCTCGGCGCCCGATCACACCCGCCGCTGGAAGCACGCGAAAACGTCCGCGGACGCGCTCGCGCGCGCGATCGGCGGGATCGATCCGGTTCTCGCGGGTGTTCTCTCGAAGAACACCGATGCCGATCCCGCGCGGCTCTGGCCCCTGCTCGTCGAGCTCGGGGCCAGGCTCGCGGCGGGCGCCTGGGACTGGCGTCTGTACGAATTCCCCGAACAAGGGGAAGCGGGCGCCGCGGCCCTCTATCCGGTGGAGCTTCCGGTCGAAGCCCCCGTCAGGCGCATGAAGGACGTTCTCGAGGCGCTCGACGTACGGGCGGCGGAGATCGTCATGCCGTCGTATGTCGCGCACCTGCGGCGGAAGGTGGCCGCCGAGGCCGGCAAAACCATGAAACGCCTCGAGCGGCTCAGCCGCAACCTCGAACAGGATCTCGCCGACGCGGAGCGCTCCGCGGAGTACCGTCATTACGGAAACCTCCTCGTGACGCACCGGCACCTCCTCAAGGCGGGCTTGAAGGAGATCGTTCTCAGGGATTTCTCCGGCGACCGCGACGTGACGATCCCTCTCGATCCCGCCCGATCCGTCGAGCGGAACATCCGTCTCTATTTCACGAAGGCGAAAAAAGGGGAGAAGGGAAACCTCATTATCCGGAACCGCAAACGCGAAGTGGAACGCGAGATCGCGCGCAGCCGGAAAACCCTCGATCGCATCGCGGCGCTCGAGACGTCCGCGGAGCTCATCGCGCTCATCCCGCCGGAAAGGCCCTCCCGCGCCGCGGAGCGGGACGCGGGCGCCGCGAAACGTTTCCGCCGTTTCGCTCTCGACGGGACGCACACGGTGTACGTGGGACGAAGCGACGCCGAGAACGACGTCCTGACGCACGAGTTCGCCTCCGCGTCGGACCTCTGGTTCCACGCCCAGGGAACGCCCGGTTCGCACGTCGTGCTCAAGGGCGCCCACCGGTCGACGCCGCATTCCGTCATCGAAGCGGCCGCCTCGATCGCGGCGTACTTCAGCAAGGCGCGCAACTCGTCGACCGTCCCCGTGATCTACGCGGAGAAGCGCCACGTCCGCAGGCCGCGAAAATCGAAAGCGGGCACGGCGCTCTGCTCGCGCGGCAAGACGATCTTCGTCAAGCCGGTCCTTCCGGAGAAGGAGTAGCGTCCGGGGATACGGCGCGGCGGCCGCGGGCAAGCCGATGCGCGCGAAGGATTGTTCAGGCGTTTCGATGAAAATCCGCTATGCGGCCGCGGCAAGAGCGGCCGGGAATGATCAAAAGGATGGATACGGACGGCTACTTTTCGGCGTAACCGGTTTCCGTATTGAGAATGAACGTATCCCCGCCGAACGAATCGATCGAAAGCGATACCGCCAGGAAATTGCCTAACTGCAGAGAAACCTCTTCATGCGGAGTGACCTGGGTCACCGGCTTGATGGTCAGCCTCACCCGCTTCGTGTCGATCTTCTCGAAGCGCACGTTGAAGGATTTTTCGGAAACGAAGGTGTAGATATGGGTATCGTACTTGACGGTGGTGCGCCCGGGACTGATCGAACGGTCGAGCGGCATCGCGTACGGGTCCTGAGCCCAGAGCGTCGTTGCGCCCAGAACGAGCGCGAGCGCAGCGAGAGCGAGAATTGCCCTGCTACCCCTCACGACTGACCTCCTCTCCTCCCTCGCGGGAGAGCCTAAACACCTAAACTCAGGGTTGCAGGCAGTCCTTCTACTGGGGCAGCCCTTTCCGTAACCCATTGAAATAACCGAATGTATAATAGCACTATTCGCGAATTTTTTCCATATATATTTCATGCGACGGCAATAAAGAGAGAAAACTAGCCTCCCTCTCTTTCCAGAAGCTCGCGCACTGCGGCGAGGAATTCTCCTTCGATATTCCCCGCGAGGCGCTTCACGACCTTTCCCTTTCTGAAGAGAACCGCCCCGCCGCGAGAACCCGCAAGCCCGATGTCCGCGTCTTTCGCCTCGCCGGGCCCGTTGACCTCGCACCCCATGACCGCGATCGTGACGCCGACGCGCCGGCCGAGGATCTCCCGCTCGAGCCGTTCGGCGATCCGCGATACGTTTATCCGGCTCCTCCCGCACGTCGGGCACGAGACGATCCGCGGAATGTCGTCCCGGAGACCGAGCGACGAGAGCACCGCCGCGGCGACCGTGACCTCGCGCACCGGGTCGCCCGAGAGCGATACGCGCACCGTGTCGCCGATTCCCGCCGAGAGAAGCAGCGTGAGCGCGACCGCCGATTTCGCGGCGCCGCTGAGCGGCGGCCCCGCCTCCGTCACCCCCACGTGGAGCGGACAATCGGTATCGGCGGCGAACAGGCGGTTCGCTTCGACGGTCACGAGAGCGTCGGGTGACTTGAGGCTGAAGACGAGGTCGCGAAAGCCGAACCCGTCGATGAGCCGGAGGCTTTTTCGCGCGCTCTCTCGCAGCGCGCGGGCGGGATCGGTGCGCGCGAGCGCGCGCAGATCCTTTTCGAGGCTTCCCGAGTTGACGCCGACGCGAACGGGGATCCCGGCCCCGGCCGCCGCGTCGATGACGCGCCGGACCTTTTCCGCGCCGCCGATGTTCCCCGGATTGATGCGGAGCCCGGCCGCTCCCGCCTTCGCCGACGCGACGGCGAGGCGATAATCGAAATGCACGTCCGCGATGACCGGGATGGGGCTCCTCCCGCAGATCGCCGGAAGGGCCTCGACGTCGGCGCTGTCCTTCACGGCGACGCGAACGAGCTCGCAGCCGGCGCGCGCGAGGGCGCGAATCTCGCGCA
>JAFNGP010000110.1 GCA_017885175.1 bacterium | reverse complement strand
CGAGATCGTTGACCGCCGCGGGCGGGGTGGTATCGGAGGGTGTCGCCGGATCTTTCGAACAGGCGTAGAGCAGCAGGAATAACGCCGGGATGATCGAGACACCCGCGCGAAACCCGATCGATCGCACCCGCATGATCGAATCCTTTCCGAGTCGAACCGTCAAGCCGCCTGGCCCTTCGTGGAATCCTCTTTGAAATAATATATGATTTTGCATTGAATATCGCCCCTAATTTATATAACTTCCATCGCGTTAGGGCGATAGAAGAATGCTCGTCCCATGGCCTCGCGCCGCAAGCTGGTGAAACGTTGCTCGAAAACGAATATGAGATTCTCGAATCCGGGCTGAACGCCCTTTCCGACGCGGTCCGCGCCTCGGGCGTGGCCGGAGAGCTCGAGGAACAGCTCCGTTCGGCGGCGGAAACGGTTCATTACCGGAAGGTGACGGGGGAGGAGGCGCTCCTCGAGCTCCTCGGCTCCGTCGTCCGGGCCTCGAAGCCGCCGATTCTCTCGACGGCGTGGGAAGAGGCGTGGGGAAACCTCTTCTCGCATCTCATCGAGACCATTCTCTCCTCGAAGAACAAATCGCGCATCATCATTTCGCGCCTCTACGGCGGGGATCCGCTTCCGGCCGAAGCCGAGCGCGAATGCATACTCTGCGTCAATCCCGGCTCGACGTCGACGAAGCTCGCCCTCTACCGGGGGCTCGACCTCGCCGCCTCCGAGGAGGTGCATCTGCCTCCCGATTACCCCGACAGCATCGAGAACCGCGCAAAGGCGATCGTCGAATGGGTGAAGGCGCGCGGAATCGGAGCGGGGGATCTCACCGGGATCGCGTGCCGCGGGGGATTCGTCGCGCCCGTGCCGACGGGCACCTACGAGGTGTGTCCCGCGATGGTGGAGGACCTCGCGAAGCCCCGGATCGTCCACGCGTCCAACATGGCGATCCCGATCGGGCTCAAGNNGCCCTCGTCTGCTCGCTCCTCGGCGCGTCCGGAAAAGATCTCACGACGATCGGCGCCCATATGGGCGGGGGCATTTCGATTCTCCGCCACGTCGACGGCCGCGTCACCGATCTCGTCAACGCCTTCTCGGGCGTTCCGAGCGCGAACCGGAGCGGCAATATCCCTCTCGACGTTCTTCTCCGCGCGATCGAAGAGGGAGAGATCAGTCTTCCCGAGCTCAAGCGTTACCTCTATAAAGTCGGCGGGCTCATCGACCTCGCCGGAACGAACGATTTCCGGGCGCTCCTCCATTTCAGGGAATCGGGCGCCGTCACGCGGCAGCGGAAGAAGATCGAGCTCGTCGTCGATTTTATGGCGCGAAGCGTCGCGGGCGCNNGTCATGCAGCTCGCCGCGATCGAGAAGCCGATCGACGTCGTGATCCTCACCGGGGGCCTCTCGCGAAGCCACGAGTTTGTCGGGCGCATCAGGCGCAAGCTCTATCCCTATTTCCCCGTCGTCGTCGTTCCGGGGGCGATCGAGCACGAGGCGCTCGTCGCGGGGCATTTCAGGGCGCGCTTCCGCCCGGAGGAGCTGAAGAGCTACGAGGATTCGCGCGACGCGCTCCGAAGGCTCAGGGCCGACGAGCGCGTGCTCATCGAGACGGAGGTTTTCACCCACCCGCAGCTCCGCAAGAAGGAGAATGCGCCCGTGACGAGCCTCGACGAGCTCATCTATCTCGCGCGCTCGATGGTTTCGAAGCACCGCGCGCCGCGGATCGCGATCGTCGGCGCCGAGAACGAGGACGCCGTCGTCGCGGCGAAGCAGGCGAACGAGGAGGGGCGTTTCCCGATAGCGAAATTCCTCCTCGTCGGCGATTTCTACGAGGTCAACAAGCTCGCGTGGGAATACGATATCAAGATCGACGGCGACAACTACGCGATCGTCGATACCGACAAGCCCGTCGAAAAGGCGATCGAGCTCTACGCGTCGGGCGAGGCGGACCTCCTCATGAAGGGGGGCGTCAAGACCGAG
The DNA here is from genome assembly GCA_017885175.1 of bacterium. GTDB lineage: Bacteria > Krumholzibacteriota > Krumholzibacteriia > Krumholzibacteriales > Krumholzibacteriaceae > SSS58A. Next base: position 4,779 of record JAFNGP010000110.1, on the reverse strand, counting down.
GAGATCATGCGCGGGGCGCTCACCTATCTCAAACGCAGCGGGAAGCTCGAGAAGGGGCGCATCTACAGCCACGTCGGCGTGTTCCAGATACCGACCTATCCGAAGCTCCTTACGGTCACGGACGCCGCCGTGAACCCGAATCCCGACCTCGCGCAGAAAAAAATGATACTCGAAAACGCCCTTACGGTGCTCCGCTATCTCAATATCGCGAAGCCGAAAGTGGCCATCATATCGGCGGTCGAGACGCGCAATCCGAACGTCGAGTCGTCGATCCTCGCCGGGCTCCTCGCCGAGGAATACGAGAANNNGGGCAACGCCGATATCCTCGTCATGCCCGACATCGAGGCGGGGAACGTCGTGTACAAGACGCTCACGGTATCGTCGGGCGCGTATCTCGCCGGGGTTGTCGCGGGAGGGGGCATTCCCATCATACTCGCTTCCCGCGGCGATTCGTCCCGGTCGAAGCTCGCCTCGATATGCCTCGCCTGCATCGTCGCGATGAAGCAGGGAAGCTTCGGCGAGGCCGAGAAAAAATAGCCGCTCACCAACGGAGGTTTCTCCCATGACCGATCACGCGAAGCGATTGATCCTCGCGTTCTTTCTTCTGGCCTTTCTTGTGGTGATTCCGGTCGTGGCCATTCTGAACCTGGGGCCGGAAAGCCAGCCGGCCGCGAAAAACTCCGTCATCGTTCTCGAGATCGGCGGCGAGATGCTTGAGTATCATCCCGCGTTCTCCACCGGTTTCTTTTTCGGGAGACGCGAGCTCACCCTCGCGGACGCGCTCGCGTGCGTCGACGCCGCGGCGCGCGACGCCCGCGTGAAAGGGCTCGTGCTCAAGATCTTTCCGTCGGGAGCCGGCGCCGCCAAATGCGAGGAGCTCAAAGCCGCGATCGACCGCTTCAAGGAATCGGGAAAACCGGTCGTCGCGTTCTCGTCCGTTCTCGAAGGGTACCACTATCTGATCGCCTGCGCGGCGGATTCCATCTTCATGCCCCCCGCCGGCTACGTCGTCATCCCGGGACCCTCGTCGAGCGCGATATTCTTCCGCGGCGCCCTCGACAAGCTCGGGATCAATCCGAACATCGACCGGATCGGCGCGTACAAATCGGCGGCCGAGACCTACACCGAGAAGGAACGGACGCCGGAGTCCCGCGCGATGACCCGGCTGCTTCTCAGCGACATATACGAGAGATACGTCGCCGACATCGCGGCCTCGCGCGGCTGCGGCACGGACGCCGTGCTCGCGTGGATCGACCGCGGGCTCTTTTCGCCCGGGCGCGCCTTCAACGAAGGGATCATCGACGGCGTCCGCTACTGGGACGAGATCGAGGCGCGCTTCGAGAAGGAGAACGCGCCGATCGTCGACTCGCACGAGTATCTCCGGGGGAGGCGCGCCGCCGCGGTTCCCGACGGTCCGCGCGTCGCCGTTATCCACGCCCAGGGGCTCATCACGACGGGGGAGAGCGGCTTCGATCCCATGTCCGGTCTCACGATGGGCTCCGAATCGATCATCGACGAGCTCCGCAGGGCGCGCGAGGATGACGCGGTCAAGGCGGTCATTCTCCGGGTCGACTCTCCGGGCGGGGACGGCATCGCCGGGGATATGATCTCCCGCGAGGTCGAGCTCACGTCGAAGGAAAAGCCCGTCGTCGTCTCGATGTCGGACGTCGCCGCATCGGGCGGCTACGAGATCGCCTACCGCGCCGACCGTATCATCGCGATGCCGTCGACGGTCACGGGCTCGATCGGATCGATCACCGGCAAGATGAACGCGCAGGGGCTCTACAACAAGCTCGGCGTGACGAAGGACGAGATCGGCACCGGGAAGAATTCTCTCATCTATTCGGACTACCGCGATTTCTCCGACGAGGAATGGGCGCTCGTCAGGGAGGAGCATTGGGCGTTCTACCGGGGCTGGATCGAGGAGATCGCGCGCTTCCGCGAAATGTCTGTCGACTCGATCGACTCCCTCGGGCGGGGGCGCGTTTGGACGGGAACGCAGGCCGCGGCGAACGGGCTCATCGACGGGATGGGCGGCATGCGGGAAGCCGTCTCCGCGGCCTGCGAGCTCGCCGGGATAGCCGACTCGTCGCGCGTCGTGCTCGTGCATTATCCGAAGAGGATCACGATTCTGCAGGAGATCCTCTCTCGCAATATTCTCGAGGACGCCGCTTCGTACGCGATTCACCGCGCGCTCTTCGACGATCCGACGGCGCGGGGCGGGCTCTTTCTCAGGCACGTCGGCGGGGAGAGGATTCGCTGAGCGGTTCCTAGAAGACGTAGCGGATGTCGATCGTCCGATTGGCGAGATAGGTCGGGATGATTTCCGCCCCCGAGTAAACGTCTATGAAGAATCTGTCCCGGTAATGGAGCGAGAAGCCCAGGGCCACCTCGCCGCCCGTATCCAGGTTTCTTTTCCAGTCGGTCAAATACGCCTCGGGTTCGATGACGACCCCGGGAGAGGCCGCGCCGCGGTTGGCCCCTCCTGCCGCGGATTTCGCGGCCGGCGGGTGATAGCGGAACAGGGAAGGCATCGGCGTTGTCGTGGTCTGTTTGTCCCAGCTTCCGGTGAGTATGAAGCTCGAGAAGAAGGTGAAATAGCCCGAGGGCCGGAATTCGACGGAGAAGGGAACGTAGAGCTCGAACGAGGTTTCGGTCGATTCGAGCCGGGCAGGTTGATCGATCCGCACGGCCGACTCCTCCCCGTCCGGTTCGCTCGTGTAATGAACGAGCGGCTCTTCCTTCGCGCGGGATCGCGCGAAAACGCCGTGCACCCCGAGGTACAGGTCGGCCGTTTCGTGGAGGCTGAAGATCTTGCCGCCCTTGATGAAGCAGCTCCCGCCGAGGAGCGATCCGTCGCCGTCGAACGCCCCGGAGATCGCCTCGTCACGGCCCGATGACCATTGCACGAGTTCCCGGCTGCTGCTCCATGCGGTCTCGTAGGAGCACGTCGATACGCCGCCTCCCGCCAGCACGCGGATGCCGCCGTCGAAGGCGTGGCGGAGCGTCAGCGCGCAGCTCCACAGGTCTCCCTTTCGGGCGTCGGTCCAGCGATACCGGTCATAGTTGTAGGAATCGAGCACACCCTCCGAATCGTATTCCTTGATAATCCGCAGATTGTATATCTGCTTCCGGTAGTCCAATCGGTTGAGCGACAATCCGAGCGCGAGATCCGTTCGCGGACCCGTGTCATCCGACTTCACGATCCCCGCCTGAAAATCGAAGGAGAGGCGGCGCCCGCAAAACGATTGCGCTCTGGTGTCCAGGGACCGGGAGTCGATCAGGGTGAACAATGGATCGTGGTAATATTCGTTCGTCCGCGCGTACATCTCGGAAGAGGAATCGTAATATCCCCAACCCTGGAGCCGGAGCCCGAGCGCGTAGCGGTCGTCGAGCGCGCATGCGGCGACAAGGTCGATTCTCGCGAAATCATCATCCTGGCTGTTCCGATCCTCCTCCAGTCCCACCGCATACCTCGATCCCATTTCGATCGATGGATAGGACGAGCTGTTTTCGGGCTGATAGAGCGCCCACTGCGCGAATACGGCGGCTCGCCACGAGGAGAGCCCGATTCCCCAGGCGGAAAGTTCGTTGACCAGCATCGAAGAGCCGTAGTAGCCGGTCGAGGAGCTCTCCAGGTAGGGCAGCGACGGAGCGTAGCCGGGAACGCTTCGTCTGGCGTAGCACACAACCGGTCTGTCGGCGAAGAAAGCGTACGCTGGATTGACGGTGAGGTCGGTGTACAGATCGGGGATGATGCCGGAGACGTGATACCCTCCGAGCGAGGATATCCTCGCCGACGAACGGTCGAGCGCGAGCGAAGCGCCCGGGCGAAGCGAGAGCGCAAGGATGACGGCGAGCCCGAGAGAGATTCTTGCGTGTCTGTGCATATCCATCAAGTCCCCTTTGCGTGCCGATGAAAGCATGATACCTGCGGCGAGGCGGCCGCACAACGCTAAAATGGCCTGCCGGATAACGTGTTGAAGAATGGGAGGCCATCTGGTACGCTCCGGCATTGATGGCGCTTCGGCTTGTTCTCGCCGTCCGGAGCCCGGATCGCAGCGGTCGAATCAAGGAGTCTAAGGTATGAAACCGTCGAGGTGGTTCGTTTTCGTCATCGTTGCCGCTATCGGCACCTCTTTCGTCGCCGGAGATCTTCTTGCCCAGAGACCGCTCAAGGCTCCCAAGCCCGTCTATGTTTCCCCTTCCGAAAACTACGGATATATGCCTCCGCCCGTCGACATGAAGGGGCTCCGGCCGTACGCGAAGTCGCTCCTCGGCCAGATGGCGCCCCCCGCCTCGTGGGACTGGCGAACGATGAACGGCGTCACCTCCGTCAAGAACCAGAATCCGTACGGCACCTGCTGGGCCTTCGCGACCCTCGGCGATCTCGAATCGAAGGCGCTGATCCGGGAGTCCGTGATACACGATTTCTCGGAAGTCAACATCGTCGCCTGCAATCCGGTCGGCACGACCTGCAACAGCGGCGGGAACTCCTGGATCTCGACGAACTATCTCACGCTTCTCGGCACCGTCAACGAAACCTGCAATACCTACCCGGGCGGATGCCCGAGCCCGATATGCGTGAACCCCGCGTGCGGCTATTACGACAGGGTCACGGAGTGGAGGATCATCGCGAACGANNGTGTATACGGGAATCTACGCGAGCTTCCCCGGCTTCAACAACTATAACGGAAGCGGCTGTCTCACCTACACGGGCACCGAGGCCCAGAATCATGCGGTCCTCATCGTCGGGTGGGACGACGCGATGTGCGGCGG
>JAFNGP010000109.1 GCA_017885175.1 bacterium | reverse complement strand
GAGAGCGAGCTTCTTCCCGTCGAAAACGAGCGCTTTCATTCCATGAACGCCCCGCGTTTTTCGAATCTTCAGGCGATCTTTTCGCTCACCGAGAGGTCTCCGGCCGGATCGCGCTCGCGCGCCGCCATGAGGAGCAGCTCCCCCGGGCCCAGGTTGATCACGGCGTGCGGCACCCCCGGGAGGATTCGCACGCATCTGGTCTGGGCCTCGAGATGGAGCTCCTGCAGCTCGCCGGAAGGGGATTTCCATTTGAGGAGTCCCTCCCCCTCGAGCGGACAGAGCCATTCGGCGACGCGCGGGTGATAATGATTTCCCCGCGTCGCGCCGGGCTGGGAACGAACGATGTGGATCGTCTTGGGGTCTATGTCGGCGTCCCTCTTCTCCCACGGGAAGAGCACCCAGCCGCGTTCGTCGCAATGCCTGCATTCCTCGATCGGGTAGGTTTCGATCTGCCCGCCCCTATCGCCATAAATGGTCTTTTGCATCGCGCACCTCAATTTTCTTGATTCCCCGCCGGATTGTATCCTAACCTGCTGAAAATGCAAGGAGCGAGAAGCGGAAATCCGGCGCTCCATCCCTGAAACCCGACGGGAGGCTTTCATGGACCCCGACAAGAAGAAATATATCATAGACGAGATCAGCGCGCAGGAAGCGTGGCGCCTCTTCAGGATACTCGCCGAGTTCGTCGAGGGATTCGACACGCTCGCGAACATCGGGCCGGCGGTGACCTTTTTCGGCTCGGCGCGGGCGACGGAGAAAGAGCAGGAGTACACGGACGCCCGCTCGCTCGCCGCGAAGCTCGCGAAGGACGGATGCGCGATCATCACGGGGGGCGGACCGGGCGTGATGGAGGCCGCGAACCGCGGCGCGCAGGACGGAGGCGGGCTCTCGGTCGGGCTCAACATCGAGCTTCCCTTCGAGCAGCGCCCGAACGTGTACATCGACAAGCTCGTCGGATTCCGCTACTTCTTCGTCCGCAAGGTGATGTTCGTCAAATACTCGGTCGCCTTCGTCATCCTGCCGGGCGGCTTCGGGACGATGGACGAGCTCTTCGAGGCGCTCACGCTCATACAGACGCGCAAGATCAAGCCGTTCCCCGTGTATCTCCTCGGAAAGAGCTACTGGGGAGGGCTCGTCGACTGGCTGGAAGAGGTCATGGTGAAAGAGGGCAAGATCTCGGCCGAGGAGCTCGATATCCTGCACGTCGTGGACGACCAGCAGGAGATCGTGGAGGGGATACGGGCCGTGCGGAAGGCGATGGGTTACTGAGAGGCAAGCGCGGCCGCGGAAAGCGCTGCGCCCGAGTTTCTTCGGCTCTCATCGGGCGATAAGATAGCCTATCGTCAAGAGGGCCCCCGTGACCGTGTGGCACACGATCGTGAGCGCGTTCGCGNNCCATTCTCACGACGAGCGTTCTCTTCCCGGCGCGCTCGTCGGCGTTCATGTCCTGGAACTCGTTGATAAACACGACCGCCGCGATGAGAACGGCGAGGGGGAGGGACGCCACGACGCTTTCCCACGATACGGCGCGCGTCTGCACGAAGTACGAGCCGGCTACCGTGAGCACCCCGAAATTCAACCCGATGAAAAATTCGCCGAAGCCCCGGCTCGCGAGATTGACCGGCGGCGCCGTGTAGAACATGCCGCTCGCGATCCCGACGATTCCGAAAAGAACGATGTACGGCCCCCTGAGGACGGCGAGCGCGGCGCCGACCGCGAGCGCCGCGGCGAGTAAGGAGACGGAAAGGGCGAGCACCGCCCGGGGAGAGATAAGATTTTCCTGGATGAGGCGGCTCCCGCCCGTGAAGGGGCGGACGAACTCGGTATTGCAGGCGTCGTTCCCCGAGCGATGGTCGAAATAGTCGTTCGCGACGTTCGTGCCGAGGTGTATGAAAATGACGCCGGCGAGGGTGAGGGCGAAGAGGAGCGGGTCGAACGCGCCCGTTCGCGCGTGCGCGACGGCCGCTCCGAGAAAGACGCTCATGACGCTCCCGGGGAGGAATTCCGCCCTGAGCTCCCTGATGAGAATGGATGGTTTGATCATACGTCGCACACTATACGGTATCGCGTCGCGCCGGGGCAATTAAAATGGGCCCTCGCGATCGAGGGCCCCGGAAGCCGCCCCGGCGGCCGGTGGGAAAGAAAAAAGCGGAGGTCTCTGATCTCCGCTTTTGCTCCTGCTCTGGTGATTTCCCGTGAAATCCTATTGTTTTACCAGCCCCAAACGCTCTTTCCCCACACCGACTTGCCCCACACGCTCTTGCCAAGGAGGAGCATCGTTACGATAAAGCTCATGTGCGTGAAGTGGAACATCTCGAACCTCCTTTTTGTTTCTCACCGCTGCCGTTGACTGCTTCCAGTTCCTTGTAATATCAAGTCGCGTGCCAAAGTTGCCGATCGTTCCTTTTAGTTCCCTGAAAATTGTAATACCTTGTAAATAATGTAATTAGGAGGCGGTTGCCGGGCGCGTTCCGCTGCGCGTCACGAACAGGCCGGGCAAAATGTGTAAGATTTATTTGACGCTTCGCGGCTCATATTTAGTTAATATCTTTTATTGCAACGCATTAACGTGTAAATAAAATATTACACCATTGTAAACTAATGTTTACTTTTTCAGCACGATGCCCAGCGGGTCGATTTCCTTGTGAAGAATCTCGATTTCTTTCGCCGTCGGGGGCGCCGTCGTCTCGAGCTTCGGCGCGACTTCGATCTCGAAGGAGGTCGCCGCCTCGACGTCGGCGACCGTCACGCCGGGATGCATGGCGATGAGCCTCATCGTTTTGTTCTTCCCGCCGAAATCGAAGACGCCGAGCTGCGTGATGACGCGGTAGGGCCCCGAGTTCTTCGGGAGCCCGGCGCGCTCGCGCGCGCCCTCGCCGTCGAGGTATCCCGGCGTCGTGATGAAGTCGCATTTCTCGACGAGGCGCTTCTTGTCCTGCCGGATGATGATGATCGTGCGCCGCGAGAAGGAGCCGACGTCGTTCGCGCCGCCGCTCCCCGGGAGCCGCGCCTTCGGGTGGTCGTGATCGCCGATGACGGTCGTGTTGATGTTTCCGTGCTTGTCGAGCTGCGCCGCTCCGAGAAATCCGAAATCGACGTAGCCCGCCTGGGCGAACGACATGACGTCGTGCATGCTGGAGGCCGCGACCGCCTTGTGGAAGGTGCGCGAATCCCCGACCGAGATCGGAAGCGTGGGGATTTGCGCTCCGATGCCCCCCGCCTCGAAGATGATGAGAAGCCCGGGGGCGTGCGTCTTCTGCGCGAGCATGCCGGCGAGCATCGGAAGCCCCGTTCCGACGAGCGCCGAGGTGTTGTCCTCGAGCAGCTTCGAGGCGACCGAGATGAGGAGCTCGTTTTCCGTGTATCCCTTCGTTTCCATGATTACTCTTTCTTCCTGTCGAGCCAGGGCGCGCGCATTTGTTCCTCGAGCGCCTCGACTCGTCTCAGGTGCTCGAGCTTCTTCGCGCCGCCCACGACCTCGAGGTATTCGGCGAAATCCTTCACGCCATATACGTATTTATCGAAGAAGCTCTTCGCTCCTTCGTCCGTTTTCGAGACGGAGAGCCATTCGCCGATGATCTCCTCGTCGAAGAAGTAGAGATAGGGCATCTGGCACGGATGCGATCCGTGCGGGACCTCGACGACGGCGTCGACGTACATGTAGGGGATCACCGTGCGCCACGGCTCGCGGCGGATCTCCGCTTCGTCGACGATTCTTTCGGTCGTCACGACGAGGCGCCGCGCCGAGCGGGCGAGCTCGTAGTCCATGATGAGGATGCCGTCGATCTGGCAGTTGCCGTACCTGTCGCACCGCGGCACGTGCATGAGGACGACGTCCGGATTGGCGGAGGGGACCAGGGTCACCGGCTTTCCGGTGAAGGGATCGACGACCGATTTCGCGGATGAATATTTCAGCGTGTCGGTGCCGAGGAGGTTGCGCGCGGCGACGAACGGCACGCCCATCATCCCCGCGAGGAAGCGCCACTGGTATCCGGCGTTCGACGTCTCGGCGACGACCTTGACCTTCCCCGATTCGACGGCGCGGCGCCCGGCGGCCGAGAGGCCGCGGAGCTC
>JAFNGP010000108.1 GCA_017885175.1 bacterium | reverse complement strand
GACGAAACGACGTCGACGCCGAAGCGCGCGGCTTCAAGCCGAAGCTTCTCGAGGGTCCCCTGGGGTGTGTGCGAATCGGCCATCAGCTCGTCCGGTAATTCGGCGCTTCCTTCGTTATCATGATGTCGTGCGGGTGGCTCTCGCGCAGCCCCGCCGGCGTGATGCGCATGAAGCGTCCGTTCTTTTTAAGATCCTCGATCGTCGCGACGCCGCAGTATCCCATTCCCGCGCGGAGGCCGCCGATGAGCTGGTACACGGTGCTCGAAAGGCCGCCCTTGTACGACACGCGCCCTTCGATGCCCTCGGCGACGAGCTTGCTCTCCTCCTCGACCCCTTCCTGGAAATAGCGGTCGCTCGAGCCCTTTTTCATCGCCTCGATCGAACCCATGCCGCGATAGATCTTGTAGTTCTTGCCTTCGAAATAAACGATTTCGCCGGGACTTTCGTCGGTTCCGGCGAAGAGACCGCCGATCATGACGCTGTCCGCTCCCGCAGCGAGCGCTTTCACGATGTCCCCGGAGTATTTGATGCCGCCGTCGGCGATGATCGGCACGCCCGCCTTCGTGGCGACCGAGGCGCAGTCCATGATCGCCGTGAGCTGCGGCACGCCGATGCCGGCGATGACGCGCGTCGTGCAGATAGCGCCCGCTCCGATGCCGACCTTGAGCGCGTCCACGCCGAGGCGGATGAGATCCCGCGCCGCTTCGGCGGTCGCGATGTTCCCCGCGATAAGCGGAAGACCCCGGTGGCGTTTCTTGATCTTCACGATCGCGTCCATGGTGTTCTTCGAATGCGCATGGGCCGTATCGACGACGATGACGTCGACGTCCGCTTCGCGAACCGCGTCGACGCGGCGCATATAATCCTCCCCGACACCGATCGCGGCGCCCACGCGCAGACGCCCGTTCGCGTCCTTGCACGAGAGCGGATAATCGAGCTTCTTCTGGATGTCCTTGTAGGTGATGAGCCCCTTGAGGCGGCGCTTGCGATCGACGACGGGAAGCTTCTCGATGCGGTTCTCGTGCAGAATCTTCTTCGCCCGCTCGAGGGTGATCCCCTCCGAGGCGGTGATGAGATTCTCAGAAGTCATCACCTCGCGCACCTTCATGTCGTCGCGCTCGAGAAAGCGCAGATCGCGGCTCGTGAGAATGCCGACGAGAACTCCGTCCTTCGTGACGGGAAGCCCCGAGATCCCGAATTTCTTCATCACCTTTTTCGCCTCGCGCACGAGCTGGTCGGGCGACAGGGTGATGGGGTTCGTGATCATGCCGCTCTCGCTCCGCTTCACGCGATCGACGTGCTCGGCCTGCTCCATGACGGAGAGATTCTTGTGGATGATGCCCATCCCGCCCTCGCGGGCGAGCGCGATCGCGAGGCCCGCCTCGGTCACCGTGTCCATCGCCGCGGAGACGATCGGGATATTGAGGCGAATCGAGCGGGTCAGCCTCGTTCTCGTGTCCGTTTTTCTCGGGAGAATGCGCGACTTGCCGGGGATGAGGAGAACGTCGTCGAACGTGAGCCCTTCCTTGACAACCTTGGGTTTATTCACCTGCGGTGAAAGAGGCGTCGCCCCTTTCTTCCTCCTCTCGTCTCGAACGGGCCTCGGAGCGGATTTATATATAGTCTACACCATTGTAATGAGTGAACATACCGCCTGTTGCCCAAACTGTCAAGCGTTGTCGCGCCGCTCGCCGAGCGGCGCGCCGGCGAGACGCCGTTTCTCGTACGTCGCGACTTCGCTGACGCCGAATTCGCCGAGAAGCATGAACGCGGCCTTGAAGTCCTTTCCCACGTCCCCGGGCGAATGCGCGTCGGAGCCTACGGTTACGGGAACTCCCTCCGCGACGCACGCGGCGAAAAAGCTCCGTTCGGGGTACACCGAGCCCGCGCCCCTGCGGATGCCGGCGGTGTTGATCTCGATCGCCATGCCCCCGCCAGCGAGGAGCTGCGCGACCTCGCGGTGCTCCTTTTCCATCGATCGCGCGGGCTGAAAGGCGCCCCGGCGGAGCGCGTCGGGATGCGCCACAATGTCGAAGAGCCCCGTTTTGATCATGCGCTTCAGCTTCTCGAAGTATTTCGGGAACGCCTCGACCGGGGCTTCGCTCGCGAAACGCGCCAGGCCTTCCTTGCTCGTAAAATGCCAATCGCCGAGGAAATGGAGGGCGCCGAGGACGTAATCGAACGGCTGCGATTCCAGGAGGCGTTTCGTCTCGGCCTCGTATCCCTCGAAAAAATCGGCCTCGATGCCGAGCTTGATCGCGATGCGGCCGCGGTTGGCCTCCCTGAGCTCAAGGACGCGTTCGACGTAGCGGGGAAGATTCTCCTCGAGCATGGCGTGATACGGATCGGGATCGACGACTTTGGGAAGATGGTCGCTGAATCCGATCTCGGTGAAGCCCCTGGCAACGGCCGCTTCGACGTATTCGGCGAGGTCCCCCGTCCCGTGCCCGCTGAAGTTTCCGTGCAGATGGTAGTCGATCATGGTTCTTGGAAGATAGCAGATGGCGCGCGCCTCGGCAACGGCGCAGCTGCGGCGGCATGGAAACCTCCGAATTGAGCTTGAGCGATAGGCCTATCAATAGTAGGATACGGGCGGCTCTATCGACTAGGGGGCAGAATGCCAGAGGAAAACGATCGCGACCGACTGGACCGGGGTGAGCACAAGAAATGCCCTTACTGCTGCGAAATCATTCTGGCCGATGCACGGAAGTGCAAACATTGTGGAGAGTTTTTTGATCGCCCCCCAAGCCACGTCAACGCGACTCCGAGAATCGAATCGGTTCCCGAGGAGAGCTTATGGACAGGACATCCTTCGGCTGTCTACTATCTAGGCGCTTATGTCTTTGGTGCACTTCTCCTGGTGCTCGGAATCGGTTTGATCCTCATCCTCTGGGCGATCGTGGATCGCAAATCAAAGGTCTACACGATCACGACACGAAAGGTGATGTCGAAAGAAGGCATCCTGAGCCGTAGGACGACCCAAGTGGCGATAAAAGATATTAGAGTTCTGAACATGAAGCAGGATTTTGGAGAGCGCATTTGGGGTCTCGGCACCGTGGAAATCGGTTCGGCGGGAACGGCCGGCATCGAAGTCACATTCAAGGGTATCAAGAATCCCGTTGTCATTCGCGATAGGATTGCAGCGTTGAAAGATGCCATGGCGTAGCTTAGAAGGAGGCACCTATGAGCGGACTTCAGTTCGGCTGGATGTTCATCCTGGGCATCATCGTCGTGCTCGTTTTCTTCATGGGCGTCCGGATCGTTCGCCCGACGCACCGCGGGCTCGTCGAGAGGCTCGGGAAATACCACCGATTCGGGAATCCCGGTTTCCACTGGATCATCCCGATCATCGAGCGGATGTTCCAGGTCAACGTCACCGAGCTCATGGTGGACGCCGAGCCGCAGGAGATCATCACGAACGACAACCTGAACGCGATGGTCGACGCGCAGATCTACTACCGCGTCAAGTCCGACGAGGAGAGCGTGAAGAGCTCGCAGTACAACGTCAATAACGTCCATTGGCAGATCGTCAATCTCGCGCGAACGACGCTCAGAAACATCATCGGCACCCTCACCCTGAAATCGGCCAACAGCGAGCGGGGCAAGATCAACGACGAGCTCCACAAGGTGCTCATCCAGGAAACGCATTCGTGGGGCATCGACATCGTCCGCGCCGAGCTCAAGCAGATCGATCCACCCAAGGACGTCCAGGACACGATGAACAAGATCGTGAAGGCCGAGAACGAGAAGATCGCGGCGGTCGACTTCGCCACCGCGGCCGAGACGACGGCCGACGGCATCAAGCGCGCGGAGATAAAGAAGGCGGAAGGCATCCG
>JAFNGP010000107.1 GCA_017885175.1 bacterium | reverse complement strand
GAATCGTCAAGAACCTGCGGGCGCTTCCGACGATGATCGGCGGCATCGTCATCGGCACGGCGGGATTCGTTCTCCTCTCGATCTCGGGAAACGCCTGGGTATTCCTTCTCGCGATGGTCGTTTTCTCGATCGGAGAGATGACGTGCCACCCGAAATACTTCAGCTACGTCGGGCAGATCGCGCCGAAGGACAAGGTCGCCGTGTACATGGGATATTCGTTCCTCTACGGCATCATCGGGAGCCTCGTCGGAAGCAACCTCGGCGCCGTTCTCTACAAGCAGATCGCGACGGGCATGAACCGGCCGAGACTCCTCTGGGTGATCTTCTCGGCCATCGGGGTCCTGACCGTCATCGGACTCTTGATCTACGACAGGTATCTTTCGCCTGAAAGGAGCGAAGCGGAGCATGCCGGCAAATAATCGAGCGTTCCGGACGGGCGCCGCGTTGATTATCACGGGCGCGATATTGCTTTCGCTGTCTTTTGCGTGCTCCTGCTCGAAGAGAGCGAAGGACGACGGTCTCGTGCTCAGAGAGGATCTCTACGGTTTCTTCCTCGGGCAGTCGAAAGACGCCGTATTCAAGCGGGCGGAGCACATCGCGAGAATCACGAAGGCCCCGGATCCGCCTCTCGGCTACCGCGGCGATCTCTATGATTTTTCGGCCCCGCTCGAAGCGAACCCCGCGATCCGGCGGGTGCGCTGCGCGTTCTTCGAAGACCGCCTCGTGGAAGTGATCGTCTACTTCCGCGACACGGGGCTCCAGAACCTCCAATGGCTCCGGATGCAGCTCGAGGGACGGTATCAGACGACCGCGGTCGCCGAGGACGGGAAGCTCGAGATGGCGCAGAAGACGTACCGGCTCGCCGGACCCGGCATGTCGATAACGATTCGCCGCATCACCAAGAGGGATACGACCGAGCTCTATATCCAGTACCTACACGACGAGCTGCACAAACGGCTCATAGAGAAGAACAAAGCAGTCGAGCAAAAATAGCTACCGTACGAGCACTATCTTCCTGGTTTCGGCCGCATCGCCCGCCCTGAGCATGCAGAAGTAGATGCCCGAAGCGGCGGTGCCGCCCGAGACCGTGCGGCCGTGCCAGGCGACCTCATAGCGGCCGGCTCCCATTTCCCCGTCCAGGATCACGGCGACCCTTCGACCCGATACGTCGTATATCGCGAGCTCCACCCGGGCCCGGGCGCTCAGCTCGAACGCGATCCGCGTCGACGGGTTGAACGGGTTCGGATAGATCGACGTGATGCGCGTCGCGGACGGCGCCGCGCCCGCGGTCTCGTCGACTCCCGTCGGCACGGCGGCGCCGTAGCAGCCGGTTCTCGCCCGATCGTGCCTGAACATCGGCCACCAGAGCCGGCTCGCCTGGTAGTCTCCGATGAGCTCGTAGCAGCGGAGCGAGCCCGCGGAGCCTTCCGCAACCGTGACGAGCTCTATCGTGCCGTCGCGATCGATATCGTCGGCGGCCGCCGATACGCCGGCGCTCCCGCCGAGACCGATCGGGAAACCGTAGACCGGCTCGCCCGAGAGGACTCCACGAATAGAAGTCGCCTGCCGGACCTCCGGTCATGATCTCGACGGCGCCGCCGATCGAGATCGCGGAGGGCATCGGACCCGCCGCGGCCGTCCACGCGCCGGCGCCCTTCGGCCACCCGCCGACTATCGACCCGTTACCGTCGATCGCCGTCACGAAGCCTTCCCAATGTTCCGGAGGAGGCGACGCGGCGTACCGCCTCGACGTGACGACGATCTCCATCTCCGCGTCGAGATCGATTTGCGCGAGCGCGGGAGAGGCCTCGATCGTCCCGCTCACGCGCGGCACCGTCGGCCAGACCGAGCCATCCGATTTCCACACGTATACGGCCCCGTTCGCGGCCCCCGCGACGATCTCGAGATCGCCGACGGGCGAAAGCACGTTTCCGATGACGGGATCGGCNNACGATGACCGTATCGACGACGACCGGCCAGGAACCGCCGTATGACGTCCCGTCAGGTTTGATGAGATGCACGCGCGATTCCACGGGCGCCGTATATCCGTAGGCGATCGCCGCTATCTCGAGCGTTCCGTCGCCGTCGACGTCGCCGACGGCAGGAGAGGTCAGCGTGCCCGTCCCGACCAGGTACGGCCACGAGCCGGAGAGCGGACTCCCGCTCCCGTCGAGCGCGTAAAGCGCTCCGCCCGCGCTGCACAGCACCTCGCATTTGCCGTCCCGGTCGAGATCGACCAGCGTCGGGGTCCGGTACACGGCGCTCCCGGTCGCATATTCCCAGCGCTTCGCGCCCAGATAATCATAGGCGTAGATCTTTCCGTCTTTCCCGCCGATCACGACTTCCTTGCGATAGTCGCCGGCGATATCGGCCACGGCCGGCGAAGAGAAGAGCGTGTCGCCGACCATGACGGGCCACCCGGAAGCGCTGCTGCCGTCGCTCTTCAAGGCGTAGAGCTGTCCGTCGTCGCACCCGACGATCACCTCGAGATCCGTTTCGTCGGCGTCGAGGCTCGCGATCGCGGGCGAGGAGTGGAATCCCGAGCCGATCGCCGCGGGCCAGCCCGGCTGCGCCGGGAACGCCCACAGGATCTCGTGCGGGCCGCTCGCGTTGTTCGCCTCGTTCATCTCGAGAACCGCATTTCCCGTATCGACCCTGAACCAGCTCTTCCACGCCTTGAATACGAGCGCCTTTTCGTAGCCGGTCGTCCAGACGAGTGAATCCCCCGCCGCGAGGCTGTCTACGAAGAGCCTCTGGTCCCCGACCGTCCCCGGCGGCGGAAGCGTGTCGACGTCCGCGTAATAATCGGCGTGGAAATTGGTCGCGGCGAGGGCTCCGACGTTCTTGATCTTCACCGTCGCCCTGACGCTGTCCCCGAAGGCCGGCTGCGCGGCGCTGAACTCGACGCCCGCGATCGCGAGATCGGCCCCTCTCACGCATCCGACGCCGAGCGCGCCGATGAGCTGCGCGCACGGGCTCAGCGCGGGAGCGCACGGCGAGAAAGAGCTTATCGTGAGATCGGGCGGAGAAACGCCCGCGTCGCAGAACACGGGATCCATCGAGATATTATTGTTGATGCCTGTCTGATCGGAGATCGATCCCGCATACTCGCCTCCCGCGTTCCCGAACACGTCGCAGCACGCGACGGTCGCGCCGACGGCGGTCGTTTCGCCGTAGATGCCCCCGCCGGCCGTGGCGGACGTGATGACGCATCGCGTGAGCGTCGGATTCCCCCCGACACCCACGTATACGCCGCCCCCCTTCGCGCCGGCCGAGTTGTGATGCACGGTGCAGTTCCTGAACTGCGGCGTCGCGTTGGTCAAGGCGATCGCGCCGCCGGAGCCGGCGGCGGCATTATCATGAAATACGCACGAATCGACGATCGAGCTCGACGACGAGAGGTACAGGCCGCCTCCGTCGTGATCGGCCTGATTCGAACGGAACGTGACGCTTCTGATCGTCGGAGAAGCGCTCGTGACGGCGATCCCTCCGCCGTACCAGGGCGAATAGCAGCTCTCGATGACGCAGCGCTCGATGGTCACCGACGAGTTGCTGCAGTAGATGCCTCCGCCGAGGATGGTCGTGGATCCGTTCTTGATCGTGAAATCCCGGAGCCATATGACCTTGCTGGCCGCCGGGAACGTGAAGCAGCCGCTTCCGAGCCCGTTGCCGTCGACCGTCGTGAGCGCGGCGCCGTCGACGCCGGCGATGACGAGCGCCTTCGAGACCGAAATGCCCGCCTCGTAGTACGTGCCCTGATGCACGAATATCGAATCGCCGTCGTCCGCGGCCGCCACGGCCGTCTTGATTGTGGCGGCGTCGCCCGATCCGTCCGCGTCCACGTGCCACGAGTGGTTCCTTGCCGCGCCCGAGACGACGAGCGACACCTTCTGGGATCCGCCGTAGAGGGTTCCCTTGTGCGTGATCCGAATCATGTAGACGCCCGGCGTCGGCGTCGCGACCAGGACCTGCTCGACGTTATCGACGTTGTTGTCGGCCTTCGTCGCGGCGCTCGCGGAATTGTACACGTCGAGACGCCACGGATAGTGGGTGGCGGCTCCCTTGATCGCGCGCAGGTCGAGGTCGTTCACGAGCATCCGCGTCCGCGGGTTGAGCGAAGGCGCGGGGGGCGTGCCGGCCGGATCGTTCCAGCAGATCGTGGCCCTGAGCTCGGGAGTCGAGGCGTAGACCCGGTA
>JAFNGP010000106.1:4176-7685 GCA_017885175.1 bacterium | reverse complement strand
AGTTCTTATCTGAAGAAAATATTGAATGCCGGCTTCGATGGGGTCTATTTGGATATAATCGATGCCTTTGAATATTATGAATGAATGTGTGGAACCGCCGCCGTCGCGTATGACCGAACGGCGTTACGATATCGACTGGCTGCGGGTTCTCGGCATGCTCGCGGTCTTCGTGTATCACTGCACGCGCTTCTTCGACACGGAAGGCTGGCATCTCAAGAACGCCGANNNCTTCTTCCTCCTCTCCGGCGCGGGCGCATGGTACGCGCTGAGCAGAAGGTCGGCGGGGACGTTTCTCGTCGACCGGGCGAAGCGGCTCCTCGTTCCTCTCTATACGGTGGGTCTCCTCATCCTCATGCCGCCCCAGTTCTATTTCGATCAAATCACAAATGCGGGATACACGGGCGGCTTCTGGCAGTCGCTCCCGGGCTATTTCGACGGCTTCGTCTGGCCTCGCCTCTCGGCGTGGCCCACGAGCCTGTTCAATATGCCGTTCGGCGGGCACCTGTGGTTCCTGAAGTTTCTCTTCCTCATCTCGCTCGCGACACTTCCGCTCCTCGTCTTCCTGAAATCGCCGCGCGGCCTGCGATGGATCGGTGTATTGGCGGGCTTGTGCGGCCGCAGGGGCGGAGTGTTTGCGCTCGCGATACCGCTCGCCCTCGCGCTCGTTATCCTCAGACGCGTGTTCCCGGTCGAGAGGGGTTGGGCCGAGTTCGTCTGGTACTCGATCTACTTCGTGATCGGCTACATCATTCCCGCCGACGGACGCTTCACCGACGCCTTCAAGAGATACCGATGGGTCGGGCTGCCCCTGTGGCTCGTCGGCTTCTTCGGAGGCATAGGGGTGCTCGTGCTGGTTCTCGGGTATGATCCGGCGCCGGGGGCCGAGCCGTTCTCGCTTCAATACGTGTTGTTTCAGGCCATTTGGGCCGTCGCGAGCTGGGGATCGGTGGTCTTTCTCCTGGGCCTCGGCGCCCGCTACCTGAACTTCAACAACCGCGCCCTCGCCTACGGCAACGAGGCGGTGCTTCCGTTCTACATGTTCCACCAGACGATCATTCTCGTCGTCGGCTACTTCATCATTCCACTGAGCCTGAGCAGCCTGCTGAAATTCCCGATAATCGTCGTGCTCTCGTTCGTCGGGATCATGGTCCTCTACGAGTTCGGCGTCAGGCGCATCAACGTCATGCGCTTCCTCTTCGGGATGAAACCTCTGAAGCGGGTAGAATAGCACTTGACAAAGGTATAACTCTGGTTATACTTGTCTTTGTGAAGACCGCCATCTCGATACCGGATTCTCTTTTCAATGCCGCGGAGAAACTCGCGAAGCGCCTCGGCATTTCCCGCAGCGAGCTCTTCCAGCGGGCGATGCGTTCGTTTCTGCAGGACAACAAGCAGGAAGGGATTACCGAATCCCTGAACGTCATCTACGAGAAGCAGGATGACAGGGTAGGGCTCGATCCCGTTCTCGAGCATCTTCAGGGAGCGTCGATCGCCCGGGAGGAGTGGTAGTGCTCCGCGGCGAGATCTGGTGGGCGAGCTTGCCGGTCCCTCGAGGCTCGGAGCCGGGATATCGCCGGCCGGTTGTGATCGTCCAATCCGATGCGTTCAACCGAAGCGAGATTTCGACGATCATCGTGGCCGCGATATCGTCGAATCTGCGGCTGGCCGAGGCGCCGGGCAATATCTACCTGAAACGGCGCGACAGCAGGTTGCCCAAAGACTCGGTGATCAACGTTTCCCAGCTGCTCACCCTCGACAAAAAATATCTGACCGAGAAGGCCGGAAGACTCTCGCTGAAGCATATGAACGAGTTGGATGAGGGAATCAAGATAGCTCTTTCGATTTGAGGGTGCTCGCCGATGAACGAAAGTCGTATCTCAAAAGTATCCAATGTGATCATAGCCGCCGCGTTTCTCTTCATGTCGCTCTTCGTTCTGCGGGCAAGCGTGGAGCGCGTGCTCACGCTCATGCCCGACGACGCCGCGTACTATTTCAAGATCGCCGAGAACGCGAGCGCGGGGGGTGGGCTCACCTTCGACGGCATCAACCGCACGAACGGCTTCCAGCCGCTGTGGCTCGCCGTGCTCGTTCCCGTGTATCGCGCGTATCATGGCGCTCCCGAGACCATGTGCCGCATCGTCCTCGTGCTCCAGCTCGCCATCCTCGCGCTCGCGGCGCTCCTCCTCAACGCCGCGCTCGCGCGGTTCTTCTCGAGGCGCACCGTTCTCGTGAGCCTGCTTCTCTTCCTCTTCGTCGTCTTCGTTTCCGCCGCGAACGGGATGGAGTCGGCGATCCTTGTGCTCTTCCTCGCGCTCGCTTTCTACGCGGGAGTGAGAATGGAAGTATTCGGCCTCCACGATCCGAAGCGTGAGTTCCTTTTCGGAATCCTCCTCGGGCTCGTCGTCCTTTCGCGGCTCGATATGATTTTCCTGCCTCTTGTGGTCGTTGTGGCCTCATTCGGGCGCGCGCGTTTCGTTCGGACGCTCTGCATCGGCGCAGGCGTTGCGGCGGGCGTTCTCCCATACCTCGTATTCAATCAGCTGAGCTTCGGCGCCGTGATGCCGATCAGCGGGCTCCTCAAATCGAGCTTCCCGAGGCTCTCCGATCCGTCGTACGCGCTCTCGACCCTCGGGAAATGGGGATTGGCCGGGCTCCTCCTTGCGGCTGTGTACGCGGCATACGCCCTCGCGCGATTCCGGTCGAGGCGGAGCGGCGCCGACGGCCGCGGGTACTACGGGTCAGCCATGACGGCGATGGCGTGCGCGATTCTGCTTCACTTCGTCCACGCGCTCTTCTTCATGAAATGGGCCGTGTTTAGCTGGCATTACGTTCCGTACGTCTTCTTCGGCGCGGTGGCGGTCTGCGAGCCGGTCGAGCGGCTGCTCGCGCCGGCGGGGGTAAAACGGCCGCGCGCGATGTACTGGATCGCCGTCGCCGCGATCGTTCTCGTCGGATGCACCGCGGTGTTCCGGGGCCTCAGCCGCCCCTTCGCCGGGGACTGGCGCATCGCCGCGTACTCCGCGGCGCGGTGGGCGCGGGAAAATACGGGCACGGACGCGGTCTTCGCGATGAAGGACGCCGGCAACTTCGCCTACTTCAGCGAGCGGCGCGTCGTCAATCTCGACGGGGTCGTGAACAATCTCGAGTATCAGGCCGCGCTCAAGGAGAAGAACCTTCGGGGGTACCTCGCGATCAAGGGCGTCGACTTCATCGTCCAGCACGCCTTCTGGGACAGGCCCGACGTCACGAAGGGGGAATACGATTCTCTCTCGGTGAGCTACCGGAGCCATCGTTACGAGTGCGAGAGCGACAGTCTCGTGCTCCGGAAGTCCGAAGAGGCGTATCGCTCGCAGCCGTACTTCGACGGCCCCTACGAGACGGCTTTCGTCATATGGAAGATCCGCGGCGGCGCGCCCGCGCAGGAGACGGCGGCAAAGTCCGTCACCGTCCCGTTCGTCCTCGATCACAATCGCATGCTGGTTGACGTCGAGATCCAGCGAGCGGACGGC
>JAFNGP010000106.1:0-4092 GCA_017885175.1 bacterium | reverse complement strand
CCGGCATGGATGTTCAACACGATGCACAACGACGGCCACCTCTCTTCGAGGGTCCTTCAGCGCTATCAGATTGTATTCGACTATCCGGCGCGCCTGCTCACGATCGCGGCTCCCGGAACGTTCCAGCACCGCGGCGCGCGCGCCCCGGCGAGCGTGAATCCGGAGACCGGCATCGTTCAGATAGACGCCGTCATCGACGGGGACAGCCTGAGCTTCGCGCTCGATATGGGCGCTTCCTACAGTTTCGTCGACAGCGCCGTCGTGGCGCGGTTACTGAAGCGGCATCCGGGCCTGCCGCGCATGATCGGCGCGGTCGGCTGCGCGAACATGTGGGGCTGGTGGCCTCCCGACGAGCAGAGCGCGACCGTCGTGCGCGTGCCTGAAATCGTGTGGGGGCCCGTGCGGCTCGCCGGCGTCGGCGTCGTCGGGGTTCCGGCCGTCGCTCCGGGCGGCCCGCCGCTCGGGGCCTGGTATTCCCGGAAGACCGCGCATCCGGTGAACGGCTTTCTCGGCCCGAACGCCTTCAAGGCCTTCCGCGTCGAGATCGATTACGCGGGCGGCGCCGTTTACTTCGAGAAGACCGCCGAGCTCGATACATTCGACATGGATCTCGTGGGGCTGACGCTGCGCCCCGAGGACGACGGGAGCTATTCGGTGCTCGGTGTCGCCTCGAAGGACGGAAAGCCCGCGGTCGAAGGGGTCGAGCCGGGGGACAGGCTCATCGGGATCGGCGATCTCAAGCCGACCGGAGCCACGATGGGGACCGTCGTCGATGCGCTCAGGGGCAAACCGGGCGACATTCGCTATCTCATCCTCGAGCGCGGCGGCAACAGGTTCAGGATCGAAGCCAAAGTGGCGCGGCTGCTGTAAAACGTGCGCCTCCTGCCGCGAGAGGCCTAAGATGAGCCCCCGAAGCTAATTACGACCCCCGAGACATATCCGCGCTTGAGTTTCATAACGTTCTATGGTAAAATAGATTAGGCGCAATATCCGCGCGTCCGGCGCGACGGAGGAGGCTTTGGTATGCTCGAGGACATTCCCAACAAGGACTTGATCGAGAGGGCGGAGAACCTCATTATCCGGCTTCGCGAGGTCCAGTCGTGCCGGATTTACACGGACGAGGCGGGCAATATCACCGAGGTCCACGCCGTCGCCATCACCGATCGTGCGCCGAAGCTCCTCGCCCGCGACGTGGAGACCTGCCTCAAGGCCTCTCTCGGGCTCGTCGTCGATTACCGCAAGATCGGCGTCGTAGTCATCGATCCCGAAAAGAACACGATCGCCAAGATGAAACCGGAAATTTCGATCGGTGACCGGAGGATGCCGGACGCCGCTCCCGATATCGGAGCCGCGCCCGCGCCCGCGGCCGATGAAGACGAGCTCCCCCTGATCGATCTCGAGGAGCTGATCGACACGAAATTCGACTCGCCGCCCGGGCCATCCGCGCCGTTCGCGCCGTTCGCGCAGCCCGAGCCGCCCGCTCCCGGGATCGCATTTCATAAGCCCTCTCCCGAATCGACCGTGAGGCAGTCGCGGATCGCGTTCAAGGGGCTCCGTCTCAACATCGAGGATTCGAGAGTCGACGTCGAGGTGCGGCTCGCGAGGGGACTCCTCGTCGTGACCGGATCCCAGGGGGATTACCGGTTCGGCGGCAAGCTCCACGAAACGGTCGCGGGCGCGACGCTCCACGCGATCTCGGAACTCCTTGACGAGGATATCCATCTGTGTTTAGCTCGAATCGAAGAGGTCGCTGTAGGCGGCCGTAGCGCGCTCTGCGCCGTCGTGAACGCGGTCCGGGAGCGTTCGATTACGAGCTACGTCGGGTGTGCGCTTATCGGCGCGGACCCGAACGAGTACGCGGTCCTCGCGATTCTCGACGCGCTGAATCGTCCGCTCGGCGCATGGAAGCTGCGCACGGAAATCAACTACACGATCAGATAGCCCCCGAGAGGGCGCTCGAATCCGTTTTTTGGCGTGGATTCTGCTTTGGGAACTGTGCCTGTTGTAGTAGTGTATACCGGAGGGATAGCGCATCGTTGCTTCGCTGAACGTAAACCGGCCGGGTGAACCTTGACCAAGGAAACCAAGAGATCCTCCTGGGGCTTCAGGCTCTACTATATTTTTATCGTGCTGGCCGGTCTGGCCTTTTTTGCTTATCTCACCCGGGGCTTCCCCGGCGATCACTGGCGCGACATATTCCTCTTCGTCTGCCTCATCATCCTCGCCGATTCCGCGCAGATATCGCTCCCGAGGGGAGGCGCGTCGATCTACGCTTCCTCTCCGATCGACCTCGCCGGGATCATGCTCTTCGGGCCCGCCGTCATGGCGGTGATCGAGGGGATCGCGACCTTGATCACCGAGGTCGCCCTCCAGCGGCGGCCGTTCATGAAGGTGATTTTCAACGTGCCGCTCCTCGTGATGACGGTCGGGGTTTCGGGCCTCGTGTACAACGCGTTCGGCAGCCTCGGCGCCATCGACTCGCCGCTGTTCCTCGTCCCTCTCGCGGCCTCCGGAGTCGTCTATTATCTATTCAATACGTGGGCGGTGAGCCTGGTGATCTCGCTCTCCGACGCGGACGGGAGAAATCCGCTCCACGTCTGGAGACAGAACTACATGTGGAATTTCTTCCATATTCTCGCGTTCCTCCCCGTGGCCGCGATCATCGCGCTCCTCTATGCGAATTCGGGCGTCTGGACGATCGCCCTCTTCATCATTCCGCTGTTCCTCGCGCGCTACTCGTTCCAGCTCTACCTCGACATGCGCGAGGCGCACATCAACACCGTCGCGGCGCTCACCTCCGCGATCGACGCCTCGGATCCGTTCACGCACGGCCATTCGTTCAGGGTCTCCCGCTACGCGCTCCGCATCGCGCGGGCGATGGGAATGTCGTCGCGGGACCTCGAGATGCTCGAGTACGCGGGGCTGCTCCACGACATCGGGAAGATCGCCGTGCAGAACGACGTTCTCCTCAAGGTCGGCCCGCTCACCGAAGAGGAATGGCGCTCCCTGAAATCGCACCCGAACGTCGGCGCCGACATCGTCGAGCAGCTCAAGTTCCTCAGGGAAGCCTCCGAGGTGATCCGCAGCCATCACGAGCGGCCCGACGGGAACGGCTATCCCCGCGGCCTCAAGGGGGACGACGTGCCGCTCGCGTCCCGCATTCTCAACGTCGTCGACGCCTTCGACGCGATGACCTCGGATCGTCCCTACCGCAAGGCGCTTCCCATCGATCGCGTGATCCAGGAGCTCCAGACTTACAAGGGGAAGCAGTTCGACGAGCAGGTGGCCACCATCCTCCTCGATCTCTACTGGAAGGGCGAGTTCCCGCTCATCGTCGAGGCGGACGCCACGACCGAAATCTACAACTCCCTCGTCGAGCACGTGCAGGTCTGATNNTCGAAATACAAGGAATCGGGCGTCGATATCGACGCCTCGAACATGGCGAAGAAGAAGATCGCCGCTCTCGCGCGGGGGACGTGGGGCAAGGAAGTCCTCTCGGAGATCGGTAATTTCGGCGGCCTTTTCGAGATGCCGGGCGGGCTCAAGAGCCCGGTGCTCGTCTCGAGCGTGGACGGCGTCGGGACGAAGCTCAAGGTCGCCTTTCTCGCGAACAAGCACGACACGGTCGGCGAGGATCTCGTGAACCACTGCGTGNNNCGCTCATCGGCGGCGAGACCGCGGAGATGCCCGGATTCTACGGCGGGGGAGAGTACGACCTCGCCGGGTGCATCGTCGGCGTCGTCGACCGCGCCCGGCTCATCGACGGGCGCTCGATACGGCCGGGGGATTCCATCTGGGCGTTCCCGTCGAGCGGCCTCCACACGAACGGCTATTCCCTCGCGCGCAAGATCGTCTTCGAGGAAGCGAAGCTCTCGATCGACGACGAGCTCCCCGGCACGGGGAAGAGCGTCCGCGATGCGCTTCTCGCCGTGCACCGGAGCTACCTTCCCGAGATTCGGGATCTGCGCTCGCGCGTCGAGATCAGGGGGCTCGCCCACATCACCGGCGGGGGCCTGCCGGGCAACGTGGCGCGCATCCTGCCGGAGGGGCTGGTCGCCCGCCTGCGCCGAGGGAGCTGGCCGGTGCAGCCCA
>JAFNGP010000105.1:199-5468 GCA_017885175.1 bacterium | reverse complement strand
CCGATGGCCCACACGGGCTCGTAGGCGACGACGACCCGCGAGAACTCCGCCCCCTCGAGGCCTTCGCAGGATTCGCGCACCTGGCCGGCGACGACGTCGACCGCTTTGCGCGATTCGCGTTCCGCGAGAAGCTCGCCCACGCACAGGATCGGGATAAGCCCGTTTCGAAGCGCCGCACGGAGCTTTCGAGCGACGAGGCCGCTCGATTCTCCGATGGTATGCCTCCGCTCGGAATGCCCGACCAGCACGTATTCGCAGCCGAGCGCGCGGAGCATCCCGCCGGATATCTCCCCGGTATACGCGCCTTCGTCCTCGCAATAGAGATCCTGCGCGCCCGTCTTCACCACGGATCCGCGCACCGCATCCGCGACCGCGGGGAGCGTCGTGAACGGGGGGATGAGAATGATCTCGCAGGCGCTTCGGGCGGCGCCCACTCCCCCGCAAATCTCCTTCGCGAGGGCCGCCCCCGCGCGGTGGTCCAGATTCATCTTCCAGTTGCCGGCCAGTATCTTGTGTCTCATGCTATATGTCGCTCAACGCCTCGACGCCGGGGAGCTTCCTCCCCTCGAGGAGCTCGAGGGAAGCGCCCCCTCCGGTCGAAACGTGCGTGATCCTCCCGGCGAGACCGAGCTGGTTCAGGGCGGCGACCGAGTCTCCGCCGCCGATAACCGTCTTCGTTCCCTTCCTCGTGATCTCCGCCATGATCTTCGCGATCTTCTTCGTGCCGTTCGAGAACTTCGGAATCTCGAAGACCCCCATGGGGCCGTTCCAGAACACGGTCTTCGCTTTCATGAGCTCTTCCCTGAAGAGATCGACCGTCTTGTCCCCGATGTCGACCCCGGCCCAATCCTCGGGGATGTCCCCCGTCGATACGAGCTTGCTTTCGGCGGAGGCGTTGATCTCCTCGGCGACGACGCAGTCTACCGGCAGGAAGATTCGCTTCCCTTTTCCCTTATCGGTCTCATCCATCACCTCGCGGCAAAGCGGCACGAGCTCTTCATCGACGATCGATTTTCCTACCTCGAGACCGACCGCCTTGAAGAAGGTGAAGGCCATTCCGCCGCCGATAAGAACACGGTCGACCCGGTTAAGGAGATTCTTGATGAGCTCGAGCTTTCCGGACACCTTCGCGCCCCCCATCACGGCGACGAACGGACGCTCCGGATTCAGGAGAAGCCCTTCGAGCGCCTCGATCTCCTTTTCCATGAGAAGGCCCGCCACGTTCTCCTTGAAATAGCTCGTCACGCCGACGGTCGACGCGTGGGCCCGGTGGGCCGTTCCGAATGCGTCGTTCGCGTAGAGATCGCCGCATTTCGAAAGCCGCTTCGCGAACTCGGGATCGTCGGCCTCCTCTTCGGGATAGAAACGGACGTTCTCGAGCAGCAGAATCTCGCCGGGGCGGAGCGCCGCGGCCGCTTTTTCCGCGTCGGGGCCGACGCAATCCTCGATGAACCGGATCGGATGCTTCACCAGATCCCCGAGGCAATCCGCGACGGGCCGCAGGGAGTAGGCTTTGTCTTTCTTCCCCTTCGGCCTTCCCAGGTGCGACATGAGGACGCAGCTTCCGCCCTGCGCCGCGATATAGTCGATGCTGGGAAGCGAAGCGCGCACCCGCGTGTCGTCCGTGATGCTCCCTTCCTTCGAGAGCGGCACGTTAAAGTCGACCCGCATGAGGACCTTGCGCCCCTTGAGATCCACGTCCCTGAGAGTCTTTTTCCTCAACGCCTTCTCCTCCTCGAGGGTGAGCCCGCGCGTCCCGGCTATTCCCGGCTACCGGGCGATAAGCTTCATCATGTCGACCATTCTCATCGAATAGCCGTATTCGTTATCGTACCACGAGAATATCTTGAAGACCCGCGGCGTGACGCCCATCGTGGAAAGCGCGTCGAAGATCGAGGAGTGGGGATTTCCGATGATATCGCACGAGACGATCGGATCCTCGCAGTATTCGACGATCCCCTTCATCGCGCCGAGCGCGGCTTTCTTTACCGCGTCGTTGATCGCCTCGACGGTCGCGTCCTTCTCGAGGGTGACGACGAGATCGACGAGCGATCCGTCCGCCACGGGGACGCGCACCGACGTGCCGTCGAGCTTCCCCTTGAGCTCGGGGAGCACCTTGCCGACCGCGGAGGCCGCGCCCGTCGTCGTCGGAATCATTGAAACGGCCGCCGCGCGGGCCCGCCTGAGATCCTTGTGCGGGAAGTCGAGAATCACCTGGTCGTTCGTGTACGCGTGAATCGTCGTCATGAAGCCGTTCGCGATCCCGAAGGAATCGTGGAGAATCTTCGCGATCGGCGCGATGCAGTTCGTCGTGCAGGACGCCGTCGAGATGACGTGGTGCTTGCCGTTGTCGTAGAGCTTGTCGTTCACGCCCATCACGATCATGATGTCGGGGTCGGAGGACGGCGCCGATATGATCACCTTCCGGGCGCCCGCCTCCATATGAAGCGAGGCGTCCTTGTGCTTGCGGAACTTGCCCGTCGATTCGATGACGACGTCGACACCGAGCTTTTTCCATGGGAGCGCGGCGGGATTCTTCTCGGCGAGGACCTCGACCGCCTTGCCGTCGGCGACGATGTACTTGTCGTCCTTGACCGTCACCGTGCCTTTGAATTTCCCGTGCACCGAGTCATACTTCACGAGGTGCGCAAGCGTCGCCGCGTTCGTGAGATCGTTCACGGCGACGACGTCGAAATCCTTGTCCTTTATGACCTCGCGAAAGACGAGACGGCCGATTCTCCCGAAACCGTTGATGGCAACCTTGATCGCCATGGGATCCTCCTTCTTGAGTGACGTGTTTTCCTTACCTGGTTGCGCCTTCGCTCCCAAAGAGCTTTATCTTCTCGCGCACGACCGCGGCGATCGCGTCGCGTCCGGGGCCGAGCACCTTGCGCGGATCGATCTCCTCGGGCTTTTCGGACAGCGCCTTCCGCACGTACGCGGTGAAGGCGATACGCATGTCCGTATCGATATTGACCTTGCTGATGCCGCGGCGAATCGCCTCGACGATCGCCGTATCGGGCACGCCCTTCGCGCCCTTGATCGCCGCGCCGAACCTGTTCGCGAGATCGACGTTCTCCTGCTTGACGCCGGAGGCGCCGTGCAGCACGAGGAGCGCCTTCACGCGCGAGGCGATCTCGCTGATGCGGTCGAGCGCGAGGTTGGCATCGCCTTTGAACTTGTACGCGCCGTGAGACGTCCCGACGGCGATCGCGAGCGCGTCGACGCCGGTGCGTTTGACGAACTCCTCCGCCTGCGCGGGATCGGTCAGCATCGCGTCGCGTTCGGCGACGGAGACGTTATCCTCGATCCCGGCGAGCTTGCCGAGCTCTCCCTCGACCGAGNNCGTCGATCATGACCGACGTGAAGCCTCCCTCGATGCATTTCACGATGATGTCCATGTCTTTGCCGTGATCGAGGTGCAGGGAGATGGGGACCTTCTTCTCCTCGGCGATAAGCCTCACCATGGAGACGATGTTCCGGAAGCCGGCGTACTTGATGGCGCCTTCCGAGAGGGCGATGATCGCGGGGCTCCCGAGCTCCTCCGCGGCGCCGGTGATCGCCTGCAAGAACTCCAGATTGTTTATGTTGAAAGCTCCGACGGCGTACTTCCCTTGACGGGCGGCAGCCATGAGCTCCTTGTTCGTTGCGAGCACGTTTCCCTCCCTTTTTGCTGGTCCGGTTACCTCACCAGAACGGCGCAATGTTCCCACAGCGGGCCTCCATCTGTCAAGCGGCAGATGGCTGCCTCCCCGGGGCCGGAGGAGGGAACGCCGCGGCGCGCAGCCATGTGAAATATCAATCTCTTGCGCGTCCCGCCGCGAGCACGGCGATCGAGCGCGGCGACGCGCCCTCCAGGGCGGCGACGCAGGCTCTCGCAGTCTCCCCCGTGGTCACGAGATCGTCTATCAGAATGACGTTTCTTCCTCCGGCGGATTCTCCCCGGCCGAGCTCGAAAGCGCCGTTCACGTTCTCGGCGCGCTTCTCCCGATCGAGCGTCGACTGGCTCTTCGTGTTCCTGGTTCTCCCGAGAATTCTCGAATCCACATCGAGCCCGAGCCGCCCGGCGACCTCGTGGGCGAGAAGCGCCGCCTGATTGTAGCCGCGCGATTTCTCCCGCTGCGGATGGAGGGGGACGGGAACGAGCACGGGCGCCGCCGTGCCCGGACCGCGCGGGCCGGCCAGGTAATCCCCGAGGGCCGCCGCCATCCACCACCCGAGGGCGGGGACCGCGGTTCTTCCTCCGGAGAATTTCAGAAACCGAACGAGTTCGAGAAGCTCGTCGTTCGTATGGAACGGCGAGACGACGGGAACATTCTCCGCGCAGGCGATCGGGCGCGCGAGGATACCTTCGCCCCGGGCCGGCTCGAGCCTCGACCAGCATGCGGGGCACAGAACGTCCGCGGACACCGAGATTCCCGCGCAAAGCGCCATCCGCAATCCGGCGTCGAGGAACTCCTCCATCCGGCGCGTCGCGCAGGATGAGGCCGGAACAGCCGCGGGATCGAAGGAACCGATCCCCCGTCCGCATGCGAGACACGAGCGCGGAATGAGACAGTCGAGAAGAAACGAGAGAAATCCCCGCACCACACCACCACCCTTCGCCGCCTGCGCGGCCGTCCGGGCCCGCGCCCTACGCCGCCGCTCCCTTCGCCTTTCGGGCCCGCGCAGAGAGCGCGCCGAGAATGANNGTG
Source organism: bacterium (assembly GCA_017885175.1). GTDB lineage: Bacteria > Krumholzibacteriota > Krumholzibacteriia > Krumholzibacteriales > Krumholzibacteriaceae > SSS58A. The sequence continues at coordinate 774 of JAFNGP010000105.1, read as the reverse complement.
AATCGCCCCGCGCCGTAGAGGACGCACAGCATACCGAAGGTGAAACCGGCGAATGGGCTCTTCCGGTCGATGAGAAGGAGCGCGCCCGCCATGAGGAGGCCGTAGAACGAATCGTAGAGCTGCGTCGGATGCACGGCGATCCCGGGGCAATAGTACCCGGCCGGCGATTGGGGCGGAAAGACGACCCCGAGGATCGATTTCGTCGGATGACCGAAACAGCAGCCGCTCAGGAAGCAGCCGATCCTCGTGAAGAAGAAGCCGAGCGCCATCGAGGGGGCGCACACGTCGGCAATGGGAAAGAAGAGCAGCTTTTTTCTCCGGATATAGACGGCCGCGCCGGCGACGGCGAGGATGAAACCGCCGTAGAACGTTGCCCCTCCCTGCCAGAGCGCGACGATATCGAGAAGACTCCGGTAGTCCGCGCGGTGCGTGAGGATGTAGAGCGTCCGCGAACCGATCACGGCGCCGAGGATCAGAATGATGCTCATGTCGTAGATGTGGTCCTGGTTGACGCCGCGCTTTGCGGCCCGCCTCGCCGCGAGGAGAATCCCGATCCAGAAGCTCATCGCGAGCAT
>JAFNGP010000105.1:0-146 GCA_017885175.1 bacterium | reverse complement strand
AGGGAAGCGGAAGCCCGGTCACGGGAATGAGGCCCGTCGTCATGCCGATATTGACGATCACGTGGAACGCGAAGTAGGAGCAGATGCCCACCGCGGCGATCGACGCAAACCGGTTCTTCACCTTCGTGGCGAGATAGAGCCCGCGG
>JAFNGP010000104.1:1384-6000 GCA_017885175.1 bacterium | reverse complement strand
CTCGGTAAAGCGGAGCGGGGGACTCAGAAAATCCGCTCTCCACGAGAGATCCAGCAGGATGGGGCCATCGCCACCAACGTCGCTATTGATCACACGGCCGAGCTCAAAACCGTGGAACACGAAACGTATGCTGCGACTGAACGAGCCGTCGCCCATATCTTGCACGAGAATGAGGCGCGCGACACCTGTCGGATTGCTGCCATATCTATGTGTGGTGCGACTCTCGTATACGCCTTCCTGCCTGCACACATAATCGTCGAATTTCAAGGTTGTGAAGAAGGGGCCGCCCGCTCCGTAGCTGGCGCAGGGGAAGATCCCTTCGGGATCATCGTCGGTGGCATCGAGGTCCCCCTCCCAGACGATATTGCAGCCGTGCCGCGAGCACCCTTCTGTGGCCAAACCCCATCCACGTATCATGAGCACCGCGTGAATGGGGAGATATTTCTCGGGCTCCTCTTTCTTCGCCTGCGACGCGGCATCGAGCGGGAAGGCGATGGCGAGCGAGCCGGCGATTAAAGTCGCCCACATCGATAGAGCGATCGTACGGCGAAGCAGAGTCATGGTTCGGCGCATTCGATACCTCCCCCTCGAGCTATCTGAGAAGCACGAGCTTCTTCGTCTCCGACACGNNCCACCCGCCGTCTTTCCGTTCCAGAGCGCCTCGTGTCTCCCCGCATCAAGCACGCGATCGACGAGCACGGCGAGCTTCCGTCCCGACACGTCGTAGATCGCGATCTCGACATGCCCTTTTTCGCTCGTGTCGAACGCGATCTTCGTGAGTGGATTGAACGGGTTCGGATAGATCGATCCGATGGCCGTGACTTTCGGTGCGGCGGCGAGGCCGTCCTCTACAGCCGTGGGCACCTCGAAGCCGTAGCAATGCGTCCGCGCCCGGTCGTGGCCGTACATCGGCCACCNNGATCATCTTTCGTGTAATTGTACGACCGAAGCTCTACGCCGAGGACACTCTGACCGGCAGGAATAAAGAGCTCGATCCATCCGTCGCCGTCGACGTCCCCCGCGGCGGCGGAGGCAAAGATCGGCTGGTCCATGCAAAGGATCGGGAACGCGGGTGTTTGCGCGCCGCTTCCGTAGTAAGATTCGAGCCCAAGATTCCACCAATAATACCTCCTCCTCGCCATGATATCCGCGCTATCGCCGAGCGCAATCGCCGACGGCACCGGGCCGGCCTCATCGGGAGAGATTCCCAGGCTCCTCGGCCACCCCGAGAGTACCGCGCCCGACCGGGTGAGAGCCGTCACATCTTCGTACCAATTCCAGCCAAGCGGAGGAAGCGTCTTGTAGATTCTCGATGTGACGACGATATCGAGATCATTATCCAGGTCGACATCTTCGATGATCGGTGACGACTCTATGGAGCCGCTAACCGGCTCCGACGTCAGATATATCAGCCCTGATTGCCTGAGAACATATACCCGGCCGTTCGTTCCTCCAACAACGGTCTCCAGGCCGTTCTTGATGTTGTCGATTTCGCCGATCGCGGGCCCTCCCTGGACCACCGCCTCCAGCATAACGGGCCATGAGCCGGCATGCAGCGCTCCCGTCGACTCAAGCATGTACACATACGAGACCAATTCGCTGACACGACTCACGACGGCGATTTCGAGAGCCCCGTCTTCATCCACGTCGCCGACGGCGGGATTGGTGAATATGCCGTCGATCTTGAGCGGCCAACCGTCCAACTCCCTTCCGTTCCCTTTGAAAACGTGAAGCTGATCCCCTATCGCGCAAATGATCTCGAGCCTGTCGTCGCCATCGAGGTCGGCAAGCGACGGGGTGGTTCGTATGGGCGTTTCGGCTTCATATGCCCAAAGCCGTGTCCCGTGGCCGTCAAAGGCGTAGAGCTTGTGGTCGTCGCAGCCGACGACGATCTCGTTCCGATAGTCACCGGAGACGTTTCCCACGGCGGGGGACGACCAGATGGCGGCGGGGAGCGTCACCGGGAAGCCGGGCACATTTGTGCCATCCGGCCTCCACGCATAGAGCTTCCCGTCGTCGCAGCCGATCGCGATCTCGAGCGTCGCCGGATTGTCGTCGATCGCGGCGATGACGGGTGACGAATGGAATGAGCCGGCGGTCGCCGTGGGCCAGCCGCTCTCGTTCGGCACCTGCCACGTGATCGGGTACGGGCCTCTCAGGTTGTCGGTCTCGTCGAGCTCGAGCACCTGGGCGTCCGTATCGACCCGGAAGTAGCTCTGCCATTCGCAGAACACGTCGCTCGTCACGGGCGAGGTCGTCCACGATATGGAATCGCCCGCGGCGAGGCTCGCGACGAAGCGGCGCTCGTCTCCGTGGAACCCCTCCGGCGGGGCGCTCGCCCGATCCTTGTAGTAATCGACGTAGAACGGGCCCGCGTTCGAGCTTCCCGTGTTCTTTATCTTGATCGTGCCGGTGAGGTTCGTTCCGGGCTGCGGCATCGTGCTGCTCCAGACGACGTTCGCGACGAAGAGGTTCGGACCTATTTGGCAATCCGTGCCGTAGTAGCCGATGAGCTGTGCGCACGGGCTGTTTGCTGGAGCGCAAGGGGACATCGTCGAGATCGATAAGGTGCCCGGTGGATTACAGTAGATGGGATCGGCGGAGATGTTGTCATTGCTTCCCGTCTGAACGGCGATGTAGCCCCCGTAATTTCCGCTCGCGTTGCCGTAGAGGTCGCAGCACGAGAGCGACGCCGTAAACAGGGGGAAGCGCGCGAGGATGCCGTAGCAATTGGAAGAGGACACGATCGTGCGGTCCATCGTGAGAGAGACGTCGGAAAAGATATCGATCGCCCCGGCCTGCGTATCGGTGACGTTGTTCGAGTAGAACGTGCAGCGGGAGATCGCGGTCTGGCAGTAATTCATGACCAGCGCGCCTCCCTCTTCGACAGCCGAGTTGTTTTTGAACACACACCGATCTATCGTTGTGGTCGGGCCGATGGTCGAGGAGCCCATCATGGCAATGGCGCCGCCCCTTCCAAAGCCGCCGTATTGGAGGACCGCGTCGTTATCTTGAAAGGCGCTTTGGCTGAACGTGACGACGGCTGCGCCCTCGATCAAGGCCGCCCCGCCCGCGGCGCCGGTATTCTCGGTGAACACGCAGGCGACGAAATCGACATGCGCGTCGTTTCTGCAAAGGACCGCCCCTCCCGAGCCGTTGAGGGGAGCGCTCAGCGAGTTGCCGTACCGCATCGTGAATCCCTGGATCTTGATCGCCGAGGTCTCCGTTTGGAACAGGAAGCAGCGCCCCATCGACTGCGCATCGACGATCGTGCCCGGCCACCCCGTGGTGCTCACGATGAAGAGCTGCTTGCTAACCTCTATATCATGCTCGTAGTAGGTTCCAGGATGAACCCGAATGCTGTCGCCGGATGCGGACCCTGCCACGGCCGCCTTGATGGTCGGCGCGTCCCCCGAGCCGTCCGCGTACACATGCCAGGTAGCGGCCGAGGCCGCGAGGGCGGCGGATGCAACGATGAACGCGGCGAGCAGGCAGCACAGCTCGACTCTTCTCATGTTCCCACCTCCGGAAAGGGAGTCACCGCGGCGGATGGCGCCTCTGAAAGGGCGGCCCGCACCAAGCAATGCCAGATTATTTGAGATGAGGTGAAAGTTTAGCAGATTTCCCGGATGAGCGCAAGGGGGTTCCCTTCCAGGTTACATAACCACTTCGAGGTGCCTCTTGAACCGCCGCCCCATCCGGGTGTAGACTTCGAGCGCTCGCCCAAGCCCAAACAGTGTGCCCGCATTTCATGGAGGTGGCAACGATGAAAGCGCTCCCTGTCCGCCTGCTCGTCCTCGCCGCGCTCGCTCTCGCGCTCGTGTGGATCTGCTCGTGCAGCGACGACGAGACCTGCCCCACGTGCCCCAAGCCGGCGGTCTGCCACGATCCTTCGAAGGCCTTTCTCGGATCGTGGGTCGTCTTCGAGTCGACCCTCAATGGGAATCCCGACCTGATATACATGGGCATGCAGTGGGACTTTCGCAATGATGACACGCTGATAGTGCACACGACTTCCAATCCCTACGTCTGGTCCGTCAACGACTCGATCCTTTTCTTAATGTCGACTCCCAATCCGAGCAACGAGTTCATGGCCTTCAGCTACGAGTTCGAGGCGGATACATTGAACCTGACGGGCAAGGTGGGCATCCCCTTCACCATCTACTGGAGGTTCCACAGGACGCCGTAGGGGATGCGGGAGCGTCGGGCCACCCCAGTCCAATCTTGAAGTCGCGAAATGCGACTTCAAGATAGTAGGTCCTTTATCGAAGCGCCGATTCCAGCTCTTCGACGCTCGGCAGATTCCCTTTCAGGTCCTCGGGCAGCGTCGTCGCCAATCGGTATTCCGAGACGCCGATGGGCGCGCTCATGTTGCGCAGCGCGTCATCGACGGCCGCGAGATAGAAGCTCATTTTGCCGGCATCTTCGGGTTTGAATTCGCCTGCCTTGAGCTCGATCACGACGAAGCACCTCAGGCGGAGGTGATAGAAGAGCAGGTCGATGTAGAAATCGTCGCCGGCGACTTCGATATGGTACTGGCTGCCGACGAAGGCAAACCCGACGCCCAGCTCGAGCAAGAACTTCCGAATGTGCTCGACGAGCCCCCGCTCCAGATC
>JAFNGP010000104.1:0-1327 GCA_017885175.1 bacterium | reverse complement strand
AGCACGGCCCGGGACCAGCCGTATTCCAGCGTTTTTTCGGCGTACCAGAAGCGCTGAACGGGATCTCTGAGCCTTTGAAGCAATTCGATGTTCTGGCCCCAAGGAAGCTGCCTAACTGGCCGCGGGGCGGTGGGCAAATCTTGCACGGCCCGTGCAAGATTTGTAACCCCTTCCGCATAAGCCAGATAGAAGGCGCGCATCCTCCAGATGTTATTCTGGGAGAATCCGGGAATTCCCGGAAACGCCACCTGAATATCTCTCGCAAGCCGCTCGACCACGGACTTGCCCCACCCTTGAAGCTTCTGGCGCTCGACTATCGACCGCCCGATGTGCCAATAGAGATCGATCAGCACGTGGTTGGCCGCCAGGGCGGCTTCAATCCTGGACCGGGCGATTCTGGCCTTGATCTCTCCCAGCAATTCGCCATAACCGGCGGGAAGGCCAACGACATCGCCGCCGAATTTCTGGATACTGCTCTTTTCTACCGGGACAATTGATGAACGAGACTCTGTCCGCTTGCCGGATCTGCTTCCCATCCGCCGCCACCTCCCGTACCCCATCGCACGAAGCTGATATTATGGCAGGAAACAGGGAATGTCAAACGGGGTGACTCCGGGCCTGACGATTCCGGGCCCTGCGATGTCAGGCCTGCGCGTGCACGTCAGCGGTACTTGAGAAAGGTCGCGCGGATTTCCTTTTTTTCCTCCGTGCCGGCCGACGTCGTCCCCGACTTGGTGGTCTTCGTTCCCGACTCGGTCTTCTTCGTTTCCGTCGTCTCGGACCATGAGGCCGGCGAGGAGGTCGCATACCTGTCGAGCCCGAGGATGACGACGGCGTCGGCTCCCTTCTCGCGGGCCTTCTTCAGGATGTCCTCCTGCATCTTCTCCGCGCTCACCATGTCGTCGGCGGTGGCCGTCAGATGGCCCATCACTTCGTACTCGCGCTTGACGTCGTCCAGCGAGAAGAAGACGGCCACGTCGGTCGTGGGCGCGAACTGCTTGCCCACGTAATCTATCTTCGTGCACCCGGCCGCGAGGAGCAGCGCCGCCGCGGCGAACATGACGATCCGCTTCATCGATGACCTCCTTGCGTGCGAACCTATTCGGGATCCCTCGCGGGGCAATCGTATCAGAATGTTCCTCGCAAAGGAAGGGCGAAAGAATGAATCCAGAGAGAGTGCCGGTCTGCGAATCGGCAGTTCGTCAAGGATCTTCCGATTGAAATCCGATGCGCCTCTTGTCAGGGGGCGCGGGAGCGTCGGGCCGCCCGGGCGGTGCCATAAGGCGCTTGATGGCGTCGATGATGGCGACGATCTGCTCGTCGTGGC
>JAFNGP010000103.1:2869-4610 GCA_017885175.1 bacterium | reverse complement strand
TTATGGCTCCCTGAGGTCACGAATATCTCTCGCAAGGAGGCGCCCATGAAACGCACGGCAGTTGCACTCGCATTCCTCACACTCGGCTGTTTCGCGGTATCGGCCGCGGCGGAGGATGCGGGGCCCGCGTACACGTTCAAGTTCAGCGGCTATTTCAAGGCCGACTTCGTCTACGACCAGACCCGCGTCAACTCGGGCAACTACGCGCTCTACGTCTCGGAGCGGAGCCCCCTCAACGCGCCCGACAACGACGTGATGAGCTTCACGGCGCGCGAGAGCCGCTTCGGGCTCGATTTCTGGTGGAACGAGAAGGACATCCGGACCGACGCGCGGCTCGAATTCGACTTCTACGGGCTCGGCGTTTCGCCGGCGAGCCTCAACTCGATGGAGAACAAGGCCGCGCCGATGCTCCGCCATGCGTTCATAAAACTCACGAAGGGTCAATGGTCGCTGCTCGCCGGACAGACGAGCGACATCATCTCGCCTCTCTTCCCCAAAACGGCGAACTACACCGTTCTCTGGGANNCAGGGCAACATCGGCTACCGCAGGCCGCAGCTCCGGGTCTCGACCTGGGCGAACCTGAGCGATAACGCGAAGGTCACCGCCGCGGCCGGCATCTTCCGCACGCTCGGCGGCGACCTCGACGGCGATCGTGTCGACGCCGGCGCCGACTCGGGCCGCCCCACCTTCCAGGGCAGGCTCGCGATGTCCGCGAAGGTCCGCGAGAAGGGCTCCATGGAGCTCGGCGTCTCGGGACACTACGGCAGGGACGAGTACACGCCCGGGCTGAGCTCCAAGATCGTCGAATCGTGGTCCGGAAACGTCGATCTCAGATTCGCTCCCTGCGATCGCGCGGAGCTCACGTGCGAGCTTTTCGTCGGCGATAACCTCGGCGCCTATTACGGCGGCGTCGGGCAGACGGTGAATCCGATGTTGACGGAGATCGGTTCGCGGGGCGGCTGGGCGGAGCTTTCCTTCCGCGCCGCCGAGGGACTCTGGCTCAACGCCGGCTACGGCATGGACAATCCCGACGACGGCGACTTCATCATCGCCGCAACCGAACACAACGTGAGGAGCTTCATCGGCAAGAATTCGAACATGTTCGCGAGCGTCATGTACGATCTCACGAGCACCGTCACCGCGATGGTCGAGCTTTCGCAGCTCGAGACCACGTACGCGTACCGGTGGATCGAGGAAGGCCACGAGCTCCACGCGACGGACAAGGCCTTCGACGAGATGCGCATCCAGTTCGCGCTCAAGGCGGCGATCAAGTAAGGCCTCGATAAAGCCGCTGCCGATGGCGGCCGATACAAGAACGAGGACCCGACGCGATATCGGGTCCTCGTTCTATTATTATAGCGCAATCCGTGTTCGCTCAGGGTCTGCCCGGAAGCTCCTTCATCCCGAACCGCTTCGCTTCGGCCGACATGATGTCGGCGAGGCACGCGCGGATCTCCGGATCGAGCGGCTCGCTCTTGTGCGCCGCGAGAATCTTCTCGACGCGTTCGGCCGCGCGCGTCGCGGCGTCCTTCGACCCNNTTGCGGAACCATTTCATCGTGTGGGCGAGCGAGAGGAAGCTCTTGCGCTCGATCCCTTCGCGCATGAGGTCGAGGGAGACGATGGGGTCGTCGCGAAGCTCGATCCCCTCAACGAGCCTGAGCGCCATGCCGCAGGTTTCGTTGTCGAGGACGAGCTTCTCGAGGCTCTGGCACGACTCGAAGTCGAGCATGCCGGGGCCG
>JAFNGP010000103.1:0-2841 GCA_017885175.1 bacterium | reverse complement strand
GTCGTGCCCTTGCGCATATCGAAGCACGCCGGGGATCCGCCGTAAATTATCGGGGCGCCCGGCGTCGCGAGCTGGTGAATGACGACGCCGCTCAGCGATTCGGCGCAGTGCTGCACGACGGCGCCGGCGAGGGTGACCGGCGAGGTGGCCCCGGTGAGCGGCATCGAGATGAGCTCGGCGACGATGCCCGTCCGCGCGCAATCGATGAGGGCCTGCGCCGTGAGGTCGCTCCATTTGAGCGGGGGCGAAGGACAGCAATCGAAGATCGCCATCGGCTTCTCGCGAAGCTTCTCGGCGTCCCCGGCGACGGCCGAGAGCATCTCGTGCATCGGCTTGAACGCGTCGACGAGGAAGGTGCCGGTCACGACCGGCTTCGCCGAATGCTGGAGCGCGATGAAGAGCCGGTAGCGGTCCTGGATCTCCTGCGGCACGTCGCCGGCGATGAGCCCCGTGCTCTGAGCCGCGTAGTTCGGGAGCGCGTCGATGAGCGTGGAGAACTTCACAAGGTCCGCCGTGACGGGCGTTCGCGCGCGCTTCTCCTTCGGATCGTAGATGCGGAGCGCCGCCGAGCCCGGATTGAAATGCACGCGGTCCCCGCCGAGATCCATGACCTGCTCGCCGCGGCGGTTATAGAGCGATATCCTGGAAGGCGCGCTCTCCACTGCCTTCTCGACGATCGCGGCCGGAATGCGCACCTGGCGGCTCTTTTGATCGATGCGGGCGCCCGCGCCGTCGAGGAGCCGCAGCGCCTCGTCGTTCTCGACGAACACGCCGATCTCCTCGAGGATCCGCTTCGCCTCGTCGACGATCTTCGTTCTCGCCTTCTCCGTCCACCAGGTGATTCGTGGATTCATTTTCTTCTCCAATTCGGGCCTCCCTCTAATCCAACCGGTACCGACAATCCTTCCGACCGCAATTCTCGCATGAGTTCTCGCTGCGAAGCCTCTCGGGCTCCGCGGCGACGTGCATCGCAAATGAAACCGACTTCCGCGGCGACATCATGAACGTTTCGCTCAGCCGCACGCCGATCCGCTCCGCGGGGAGCAGCTTGAAAATGGCCGCCTGCTCGCGCACGTCCCAATCGCCGTAGCCGGGGGACGCGCGGCANNAGCACGACCGCCTTGAGCATCTCGCCGACCGTCGAGAGCCTCGTCACCTCGGCCTCGAGCGCGGGGCCTATCGTGCAGACGCAGAAGGCCATCCGGTCGAGGTGCGCGAAAACGCCCGAGCCCGGGAGCTCGCGCCCCGCGGCGTACCTATAAATCCCCTTCGGAGCCATGAGGCGCTTCGCCGCCGCCATCCCCTCGCTCAGATTCCGGTCATAGCGCCCGGCCGGAGCGGGCCTCCTCTTTCCCTTGGAGCCCAGGAAGCGCCGCACCTGCTCGGGATCCACCGCGACATCGAATTTTTCGAGAACGACGGGCTCCATCATTTTCCATGTATGAGCGTGGCGTGCACCTCTCGGATAAACTCGGGCGTCGTGCCGCAGCACCCGCCCACGGCGTTGGCCCCCGCGGCCACGATCTTCACCGCGTCCGCGGCGAACTCCCGGGGGCGCTGCTTGTACACGGCGACGCCGTGCTCCATGACGGGCCGTCCCGCGTTCGGCTGAAACGCGAGCGGCGCGTCGGTGATAAATCTGAACTCCTCCGCAAGATCGATCATATCGCCGCTTTGAAGCGAGCAGTTCGCGCCGATGACGCTCGCCCCTTCCCTGAGCAGCGTTTCGACGGTCTTGTCCGTCGTGTCCCCCATCATCGTGAAAAAGCCCCGGGGCTTGCGGTCGAAGGTGAGCGTGACGACGGCGGGGAGATTCGACACTTCCTTCACGGCGCGCAGCGCCTCGACCGCCTCGCGGAGATCGTACATCGTTTCTATAATGAAGAGATCCACGCCCGCGGTTGCGAGCGCCTTCGCCTGCTCGCGGAAGGCCGAACGCGCCTCGTCGGCCTTGAGCGCGCCGACGGGCGGAAAGAAGAGACCGGTCGGGCCGATATCCCCGGCGACGAATCTCTCGCGCTTCCCCGAACGCTCGAGCGCTTTCCGCGCGATCTCGACGCCCTTCTCGTTAACTCGTACGACGTCGAGCGATTTCCCGGCCTCGGAGGCCTGGAGCTTGAGACGGCTCGCCCCGAAGGTCGCCGTCGTGACGACCTCGGCCCCGGCTTCGAGATACGCGGCGTGCACCTCGCCTATCTTTCCGCTCTTCGAGAGGAGCCACGCCTCGGGAACCTCGCGCTGGGTGAGCCCCGCGGCGATGAGCATGCTCCCCATGCCGCCGTCGAAAAGGACGACCTTTCGTTTTATCGTTTCGAGGAAATCCCTCGTCATTTGGCTCCCATGAGGCTCTGCGCGAGGGAAACGGCCGCGACCGCGTCTCCGGCGTATCCGTCGGCGCCGATCTCGCGGGCCCACTCGTCGCTGCACGGCGCTCCGCCGACCATGACCCTCACCTTGTCCTTGAGCGAGCGTTTCTTGAGCTCCTCGACGACGCGCCGCTGCCCGGACATCGTCGTCGTGAGGAGCGCCGATACGGCGATGCAGCCCGCGCCGCGCGCCTCGGCCTCGTCCACGAATTTCGCGACCGGCACGTCGGCGCCGAGGTCGGTGATCTCGAAACCGTTCGCCGAGAGCATCGTCGCGACGAGCGTTTTGCCGATATCGTGAATGTCCCCCTCGATCGTGCCGATGACGACGTGCCCGGCCGATTTGGGCCGCGCCCCGCCTTTCGCGAGGGCCGGATGAAGAACGGCCATCGCGCGCTACATCGCTTCCGCGCCCATGCCGAGCTCGGGAAGAAAGAGCGTGCCCTCCTCCCAGCGGCGGCCTACCTCCTAGCTT
>JAFNGP010000102.1 GCA_017885175.1 bacterium | reverse complement strand
CCTCGGCACGCTTCCCTGGCCTCTATCATCCCCGTCGAATCCATTCGCCCCCACACGAGAAGACCTGGATAAGCTACCAGAATATAGCCCTGTTTCGTCCGAATGTAAAGGTGCGAAAGCGCGCTGTGGAAGAGGCGAGAAGAACGACCGGATTGCGTCAAGTATATTTGACGGCCGAACCCGGATATTTTATGCGGTGATAGAAATTTCGCTTGTCTTCGCTTCTCCGGCTTGTGGTAAAATCTAAGAACTAAATCCACCTTTTTCCCACCAGCGCAGGAGGTCCTTATGAAGCACTCCTCGAACGTCCTGCTGGTTCTCCTCGTCGTGGCTCTGGCCTTTGGGAGCTTCGTCGGCTGCTCCAAGAACGAGTCGCCGGCGGCGCCCCCGAGCGGAGAAACCGATCTGCTGATGAGCATGTCGAATCCGCTGTTCCAGAAAGCGATGGCGATCCAGGACAAGAACACGCCGAAGCTCATGGCGAATTCCGACGTCATCGGAACGGCTACCACGATCGGCGGCGACGGCAAGCCGGCTATCATGGTTCTCGTTCTGAACGATAAGGCCGCCCTTGGTGTGCCTACGAAGCTCGATGACGTCAACACGGTGGTCGTTCTGACCGACCGCATCGTCGCCATGGGCACCACTGCCGTCAGCCACAAGGCGAAGCAGACTCCTCCGATTCAGCTCGGCACGTCGGGCGGCTGGCGCTACGATCTCGCGAACGGCTACTGCTGCGGCGGGACGCTCGGCGCGCTCATCAATGTCGGCACCCAGAAGCGTATCCTGAGCAACTACCACGTGTTCGAGGCCGATATCGTAAGCGGCGGGAACGGCCGCGTGTGCGCGACCGGGGATTACATAATTCAGCCCGCTCTGATCGACGTCGCGTGCGCCGCCACCAGCGCCCAGAACGTGGCGACGCTCGTCAAGACGAGCAGCCTGCCGGGCAGCAACGTCGACTGCTCCAGTGCGACGATCATCACCGGCATGGTCGCGACGAATGGCGCGATCCTCGAGATCGGAACGATTTCCGCCACGACGGTCGCCGCGACTGTAGGCCAGCTCGTCAAGAAGAGCGGCCGTACGACCGGTCTCACGCGGAGCAAGGTCAGCGGCTTGAACGCCACCATCAGCGTCACGTACGAGAACGAGTGCGCGGGAGGCACGGCGTTCACCAAGACGTTCACGGGCCAGATCCTCATCGCCAACTCCAGGAGCAAGTTCCTGGCCGGCGGCGACTCCGGATCGCTCCTGGTCCAGGACGTGACGACGAATCCGAAGGCCGTCGGTCTTCTGTTCGCAGGCAGCACATCGATCGCTGTCGCGAACCCGATCAACGCGGTGCTTTCGTTCTTCGGCGCCACGATGGTCGGTATCTAGAGGCACGCGGGAGCCCGTTGGTTCCGACGTGCGATTGGTTGACAGGCGCCCGCTCCCGGACAGAACGGGAGCGGGCGTTCTTTTCGGACGGTGCCGCAATGCGAATGCTGATCGTTCTCCCGCTCGCCGCGCTGATCATGTGCGGGGGCTGCAAGAAGCCTCCCTCCGGTGAAAGGAGTGCCCCGATCGTGCCTTCAAGGGAGATAACCCAGGTGATGGACGCTCATGTCGACGAGCTCATGGCGATCTCCGGCGTCGTCGGCGTCGCGATCGGCGCCCTCGACGACGGCACGCCGTGCATCCTGGTGCTCGTCGTGAATGACAGCGCGGGGATCCGCAAGAGCGTTCCCCGGGAGATCGAAGGGCATCCGGTGAAGATCGAGGTGACGGGGGAGATTCGGCCGATGCCGGGCGATTCCGCGCGGTAGCGCGCCGCGGTCCTGCCCGCCCGCCGGCAGCATTCGAGAAGAGCCCGCCTACCAGCTCGCGCCCGCGCGCGCGAACATCTCGTGAAGATCCTTCCGTCCCCTGACGTTTATCGCCTCAGCCCAGAGATCGGCCCGATTGATGTCGTCGGTCAGGACCGGGGCGCCTTTCGTGTCGGGCTCGAAGCGGTTGTCCCATGCATGGGCCCGGTCGTACTCTGCCGAGAACCGGTCGATCGGGACGGGCAGATCTTCGGGCAGATCGAGCGGCCTTCTCGATGCGAAAAGGATCACGTTCCCGAGCTGGTCGGGCGGCTCGGCGATCGGGAGCGCCCGCACGTTCGGAAAGCAGGTCTTGAGCGTCGCGGCGAGGGAGCGGACGATCGTGTCGTTCCAGCCGATCGCCTGCACGTTGAGAACGAGGATGCCGTCGGGAGTGAGCCGCGAGGCCGCGAGCCCGAAGACCTCCTTCGTGACTAGATGGAAGGGGATCGACGACGATCCGAACGCATCGAGAACGATCACGTCGTAGGTATTGGGCGTCGAGGCGATGTACTGCCGTCCGTCCATACGTGAAACCCGAGCCTCGGTGGAGTCGAGACGGAAGAACCGGTAGGCGACGTCGATCACCAGCGGGTCGATCTCGACAGCGTCGACGGCCCAGCCATTCCGGCTGTAGTGCTTTGCCACGGAGCCCCCGCCGAGCCCGATTATCAGGGCCCTTCCCGGCGCTTTGAAGAAATTCCGGGCGATATCGACGACGTTGACGTACTGCATCGTCGTTTCCCAAAGAGACGACGTATCGACCGCCGTATGGATCCCGCCGTCGATGAGGAGGTAACGGTAGCTCTCTTCGTCGATGACCCTGATTTCCCCGTATGGGCTCTGGCTCCGGAAAACGATACCTCGAGACGGGTCTGGTCTGTTCTCAGGGTGCGACACCGCGAGCGCCGCCCCCGCCGCGAGAATGGCCGCGGCGACGAGGAGTTTCGCGGCCGGCGCGCGTTTCCCGAGAAATCCGGGGAGCGCCGTCGCGATGAGAACGGCGCCTATCGCGAGCGTCAGCCGGTAAACCCCGACGTTCGGAATCAGGAAGAATCCGGTCGCGATCGCCGCGGCGACGCTCGCCGCCGTCGACAACGCGTAGAGGTTGCCCGCCGAGCGGCCGATCTCGTCGAGGCTCGAGGCCCGGAGCTTGATCGCATACGGGCTCACCATCCCGAGGAGCATGAGCGGGACGAAGAAGAGCGCCAGCGCCGCGACGAGCGCCGCGAGGCGGAGCCCGAACGGTTCGGCGACATGCAGGAGAGGGCTCCGTATCCACGGAACGAGAAGCAGCCAGACTCCCGCTCCCGCGAGAAGCGAGCTCAGTCGCGGATAGGTCGCTCCCTTGTCGGCCCAGCGACCGCCGAGCGCGTACCCGGCGCTCAGGGCGGCGAGCGCCACCGTTATGAGTGCCGACCAGAGAAACAGGCTCACTCCGTAGAACGGGCCCAGGATTCTCGTGCCGAGGATTTCGACGGCGAGGACGGAGGCGCCGCTCACCGAGACCGTGAAATAGAGGTACTTGTGTTTCATGGCGTCAGCATAAAGCAGGTTGCGCCGCTCCTGCAACAGAGAATGCACGGGACTGCGGGGGCGGGCCCGGAGGCATTTACCGGTTGCTTTTGCGGTCGGCCGGGTTTAGAATCCGCCCGTTTCTCTACCAAGGAGGGTTTTCCATGAAGAGAGTCCTTTTCGCGCTGGCGGCGCTTCTCGTGCTGACCGGCATCGCGGGGGCCGCAGCCGACCGCAGCTATCTGAAAAAGCTCCCGCCGATCATCGATCGCGACGTGCTCTTCGGCGATCCGCAGATCGCGAGCGGCCAGCTCTCGCCCGACGGCTCGCACATTTCGTTCCTCAAGCCATACAAGAATATTCTGAATATCTGGGTCAAGGGCGCAAGCGAGCCTTTCGCCGCGGCGCGCCCCGTGACGGCGGATACGACGCGCCCCGTGCGCGGCTATTTCTGGAGCAAGGACGGCAAATATATCCTTTATGTGCAGGACAAGGGCGGAGACGAGAACTGGCATATCTACGCGGTGGACCCGAGAGCGAAGCTCGAGGCGGGCCAGGATGTGCCTCCGGCGCGCGATCTCACCCCGTACGAGAAAGTGGCGGCGACCATATACGCGCTGCCGAAAGGCACGCCCGGCGTCATCTTCGTGGGCCTCAACGACCGCGACGAACGTTACTTTGACGCGTACCGGCTCGATATCGCGACGGGCGAGCGGACGCTCGTGAAGCGGAACGACGACGAGATCTCGAGTTGGATTTTCGACCTCCAGGGCAATCTCCGGCTGGCGTCGAAGCAGACCGCCGACGGGGGCACCGAGATTCTTCGCGTCGATCCCGACACGGCGATCGTCGTCTATTCGTGCGGCAAGGACGAGACGGTCGACCCCATCCGCTATCACAAGGACGGGCAACGCGTGTACATGGCGTCGGACAAGGGTGATGACGTGAATTTCCAGCGCCTCATCCTCTTCGACCCGGCGACGCTTAAGGAAGAGCCCGTTGAGGCGGACCCCGAGAATCAGGTCGATTTCGGCGGCGCCGAGTTCTCGCAGGAAACGGACGAGCTCGTCGCGACCTATTACGTGGGGGACAGGCTTCGCGTCTATTTCCGGGACAAGGAATGGGAAAAGGACTACCGGCGCGCTCAGAAACAGCTTCCCGACGGCGACGTCTATCTCAGCTCCTCGACGAGCGACGAGCGCCTGTGGCTCGTCGGCGTCACGAGCGACGTCGATCCGGGGGCGGCCTATCTCTTCACGCGCGCGACGGGAAAGGCCGACCTTCTCTACCGGCCGTATCCGGATCTTCCCTCGAAGGATCTCGCTTCGATGAGGCCGATCGTGTACAAGAGCCGCGACGGGCTCGACATTCACGGCTATCTCACCGTGCCGAAAGGGGCCAAGGAAAAGAACCTTCCCGTGCTCTGCATGGTGCACGGCGGTCCCTGGTCGCGCGACGAATGGGGCTACGACCCGTATTCGCAGTTCTTCGCGAACCGCGGCTACGCCGTGTTTCAGATGAATTTCCGCGGCTCCTCCGGCTACGGCAAGGCGTTCCTCAACGCCGGCAACAAGCAGTGGGGAGACGCGATGCAGAACGACATCACGGACGGCGTCGAGTATCTCGTCAAGAAGGGCATCGCCGATCCGAAGCAGATCGCGATCTTCGGCGGTTCGTACGGCGGGTACGCCACGCTCGCCGGACTCGCGTTCACCCCGGATCTCTATGCGGCGGGTATCTCGTACGTGGGCCCCTCGAATATCATCACGCTCCTGAACTCGATCCCGCCCTACTGGGCGGTGTTGAAGACCTTGTTCAACGAACGCGTCGGCGACCCGTCGAAGCCCGAGGACGCCGAGCGTCTCAAGCGGCAGTCGCCGCTCTTCTCCGCCGAAAAGATCAAGGCGCCGCTGCTCGTCGCGCAGGGAGCGAACGACCCGCGCGTGAAGAAGGCCGAATCGGACCAGATCGTCGTCGCGCTTAGGGACCTCGGCCGCGACGTCGAGTACATCGTCGCGCCCGACGAAGGGCACGGCTTCGCGGGAGTCGATAACCGGATGGCGTTCGCCGTCGCCGCCGAGAAGTTCCTCGCGAAGCATCTCGGAGGGCGTTTCCAGGAAACCATGAGCGAAAAGGTGCGGAGCCGCCTCGAGGCCCTCACGGTCGACGTGAAGACGGTCGCTCTCGCCGCTCCTCCGAAGAGCGCAGGGGATGCTGTCGAGGCGTCGCCGCTTCCCGCGGTGGACGCGAGCCTCCTCAGGCCGATGACCCTCGCGTACAAGGGTAACGTTCGCGCCGGCGGCCAGGAGGTAGCTCTCGAAATTACCCGGAGCCTCACGAAAGCCTCGCTGGGAGACGTGGCGACGTGGCGCGTCGCGACGAGCCAGTCGAGCGGCGGGGAGAGCGCGGTCGATACGTTCGACCTCGACGCGACGACCCTCATGCCGCTGCGCTGGGGAGTCCGGCAGGGCACCGCCACGGTCGTCATCAACTTCACCGGGACGACGGTCAAGGGCGCCGTCAGAATGGGCGCGCAGGAAATGCCGATCGACGCCGCGCTTTCGGCTCCCGCCTTCGGGGACGGCTCCTCGCTCGAGACGATCGTCGGCACGCTCCCGCTCGCGCCGGGATACGAGACGACGCTCCGCGTGTTCGATTTTCAGACGCAGAAGACGCGCTCGATGTCGCTCAAGGTCGCCGGCACGGAGAGCGTCACCGTGCCCGCCGGGACATACGAGTGCTTCAACGTCGAGATCAGGCCGATCGGCGACGAATCGGGCGCCTCGAGGATCTACGTGAGCGCGAAGGATCCGCGCTGCATGATCCGCGGCACGTTCGAGCTGCCGCCGCAGGCGGGAGGGGGATCGATCGCGATCGATCNNCGCGAGCATCAAGTAGTGGACGGCTGGTAGACGGCGGCGCCGGACCGCTCGTCGACGATAGAGGAGGATGATATGCGTATTTCTCATGCCGTGATGGCGCTCGTCATGTGTGTGATGGTTCTTGCGGCGGCTCCGCTCGCCTCGGAGGAGAAGGCCGCCGGGGACGCGATGAAGTCGCTCGGCGCGAAAACGCTCGCCATGCCGTGCCCCGTGTGGGTCATCGGCTCCTACGACGCGGCGGGAAAGCCGAACGTGATGACGGCTTCATGGGCGGCGATCTGCAACTCGCAGCCCCCGATGGTGACCGTCTCCCTCAGGAAGGCGACCTACACGTACGGAAGCATCATTGCGAGCAACGCGTTTACGGTAAACATCCCGTCCGAGAAATTCGTGAAAGAAGCGGCCTATTTCGGTAGCGTCTCGGGAAAGGACGTCGACAAGTTCGCGGCGAGCGGCCTCACCCCCGTGAAGAGCGCGCTCGTCAACGCGCCGTACGTCAAGGAATTCCCGCTCGTGCTCGAGTGCAAGCTCGTGAAGACGGTTGAGCTCGGACTGCATACGATGTTCATCGGCGAGATCGTCGNNCGTGAAGGCGGCCGAGTCCATCCTCGGCGCGAACGGCATGCCGGACGTCGCGAAGCTCAGGCCGTTCATCTTCGCTCCGGGCAACGCCGAATTCTACGGTATCGGCGCTTCCGTCGGCTCCGGCAAGGAAGAGGAGAAGGGGCAAAAATAATGGCCGCGGGAGAGCGTCAAGACCGAGATTCGAAGGGGCCCGGGCCGCGCCGGGTCCCTTTTATTTTCATTATTTTCAAATGATTGCGCGCTTCGCTCCCCGATTGGTACGGTTCTTTCATGGGGGAATCATTTTCGAGGGGTGAAGGTCCATTTTCGGCCATGCTATGATCGAACGTATTCAGCACCACAAGGCGCTTCACCCTCGCTGATCGAACGTTGCCTTCACACAAGGAAGGTAGCTCCGTGGAAGATTTCAAGACTCTTAAAGGCGAAGGGCTTCGCCGCGTCGTCGCCGTCGTCTCGATGATCGTGACCCTCTACTATCTCTACTGGAGGGTCACGGCGACCTTCAACGAATCGGCGCTCTTCTTCTCGTGGGCGCTCTTCGTCGCGGAATGCTTCGGCACGTTGACGACGTTTCTCTTCTTCTTCGCGGTATGGCGGCCCATATCGCGCGACGTGCCCGAGCCGATCGCCGGACGCACCGTCGACGTCCTCGTTCCGACGAAGAACGAGCCGGTTTCCATCCTTCGGAAAACGCTCCTCGCCTGCAACGATCTCAAATATCCGCACCGGACCCTTCTCCTCGACGACGGGAACCGNNTGAAGCACTCGACCGCCGAGTTCATCGCAATTTTCGACGCGGACCACGCGCCGCTCCCGCATTTTATCGATCGTCTCATCGGCTATTTCAGGGACGAGAAGGTCGCTTTCGCCCAGGCGCCGCAGGAGTTCTACAACATCGATTCGTTCCAGCACCGCGCCGACCACGAAAAGAAATACGTCTGGACCGAGCAGGGGCTCTTCTACAACCTCATCCAGCCGGGACGCGACCGCTGGAACGCCGCCTATTTCGTCGGGAGCTGCACCCTCATGAGGCGCGCGGCGCTCGACGACGTCAGCGGCTTTTCGACGAGCTCGATCACCGAGGACATGCTGACCTCGATCCGCATCCACGCGAAGGGATGGTCGTCCGTCTATCACAACGAAGGGCTCGCCTACGGCCTCGCGGCCGAGACGATCAATCCGTTCCATATCCAGCGGAAGCGATGGGGGCTCGGGGGCTGGCAGGTGTTCTTCAAGGCGAACCCGCTCTTCGTGCGCGGGCTCAGCTTCCCGCAGCGGCTCTGCTACCTCGGAAGCCTCATCTATCCGATCGAGGGATTCCAGAAATTAGTGTTCTATGTCACTCCCCCGATCGTGCTCTTCACCGGCATCCTTCCGATGGACGCGCTCGACATCACGTATTTACTTCACTTCATTCCGTACTACGCGCTCTCGCTCTTCGCCTTCAACGAGATGGGGCGCGGGTACGCCGGGTATCTTCTGCTCGAGCAGTTCAGCATGGGCAAGTTCTTCACGTATCTCGAGTCGTTCTTCTCCCTGCTGCTCCCGCGCCGGGCGCGGCAGTTCAAGGTGACGCCGAAGGGACTCGGGACATCGACCCCGTACCCGCTCGTCGTCCCGCAGGCGCTCGTGTTCGCCGGGAGCGTCATCGCGATCGTGTGGGCGCTGTTCCAGCTTCTTCTCGGCCTGCGCGGCGACGAGTTCATCATCGCGGTGAACAGCCTCTGGGCGCTTTTCAACAGCGGGCTCGCCGTCGCGATCATCCTCTACGCGCGAACGAAATTCTACCAGCGGAGAACCGACTTCCGCATCCAGGACGCGGTACCCGTCTTCTTCGCCTGTCTCGACGGCGGGAAACCGGTGCGCCGGCTCGCCGCGGCGGACGACGCCACGGAGACCGGCATGTCGCTCGTTGCCGCGGGGCCGATCCCCGAGGGTTGCGATCTCGATCTCGAGATCATGCTCCCGCGCAGGACGCTCGCCGGAAAAGGGCGCGTCATGCACGTGAAGACGGTGAACGCGGGAGCGGACGTGATCGCGCGCGCCGGCGTCGCCGTAACGGGACCGTCGGGCGAGGTGGACGTGATGTCGCGGTATCTTCATGAATCCGCCGTTTCGAAGTTTCTCGCCGAGTACACGACGCGGTACCTCACGTATATCGAGAGCCGGGTCAGGCCGAGACTCGAGCGCAAGGCCCGGGCGCGGCGCGTCCGCGCGTACCTGCCGGCCGTCGTCCGCGGGAAGGGCGGCGGCGTTTCGTACGGAGTGATCCGGAACGTCTCGCAGAGCGGATATCTCCTCGCCGCGCGCGAGAATCTCGCCGAGGGGGACCGGGTGGCGGTGGAAGCGGTCGTCGGAGACGCGAGCGTTCCGCTCCCGGGGATCGTCGTGCGGGTCGTCCGCCATCCTTCGGAGGATTTTCCCGAATGCGTCGCGGGCGTGGTTTTCGACGAGGCCGATATCGGCGCGGTGAACCGCATTCTCGCAATCGCGGAAGCGATGACGACGCTGTGGTGATGACGCTATGAAACGAACGCATCGGAGACTGTTGCTTCTCGCCATCCTTCTCTACGGGCTGGTCGTCAGTCTGGTCGATCTGGACTACAACTCCGTCTTCATCGACGAGGCGTTTCAGATCACGATGGGGCAGGAGATCATCGGGGGGGAGCCGTGTCTCGGATGCCCGCATCACACCGGCTCGGTGATGATCTGGCCGGTGCTCGCGGCGCTGGCGGATTCGGTCGGCGGCATTCACGCCGTCCGGATCCTGACCGTCCTCATCGGGCTCGCCCTCACGGTGATCGTCTACGCGACGGCGGCCACGCTGTTCGGCGGAAACCTGGGTCTCGTCGCGGCGGCGCTCTTCATGTGCAC
>JAFNGP010000101.1:522-4069 GCA_017885175.1 bacterium | reverse complement strand
AGCCGAAGAGGCCGGTCTTGAAGAACGAGAGCATGAGCTGTCCGTAGATTCCCATAGTATGGCAGCAAGCATAGAGGAATCCCCTGGGACGCGCAAATAAATATTGTGCGGGATTTCCCCTCGCCCGCTACCGGCGAGCGCGCGGGGCCGAAATGAAGACGAGGAGGAGACTGGCGAGCGCCATCGCGAAATAAACCGCGTCGCCGTGCTTCGTGTAGAACGTCCGGCCGATCGATCGTTCGGCGGAGCCGTAGATCATCCCCTCGGTAAAGAGCCCGAGACGCTGCTTCACCCGCCCGACCGGATCGACGACCATCGAGACGCCCGTGTAAGCGGATCGGAACAGGGTGACGCGGTTCTCCACCGCGCGGAGAATCGCCATCTCGGCGTGCTGGACGGGACCCTGGTTGTTCCCGAACCACCCGTCGTTCGTGATATTCACGAGAAAATCGGCGCCCCCCTGAACGTAGCGCCTCGTGAAACCGGAGAATGTCGACTCGAAACATATGAGGACGCCGAACTTCCCGACGCCCGAATCGAATATCGTCTGCTTCGTTCCCGGGATGAANNTCGCCGAAGGGAAGGAGATTCATCTTGTGGTAGTTGCCCGTGAGCGCGCCGTCCTTCGAGATGAGCGCCGCGGCGTTGTGCGCGATCCACACGTCTTTCACGACCGTGTGATCGACGTACCCGGTGAGGATATCGATCCGGTCGCCGCGCGCGATCGATTCGAGGAGCCCGAGATATTGCGGCGTCGCCTTGAACGAAACGGGGGCGGCCGTTTCGGGGAACAGTATGAGGCCCGCGCCGCGCTCCGCCGCGATCGCGGCGTATTTTTCCATCTGCATGAAGATCGTATCCCGGTAGGACGGCTCGAACTTCAGGCCGAGATCGACGTTCGGCTGCATGACGGCCACGGCGTCGTTTCCGTTGAGCGCGGTCTTGTTCCTGTCGTAACGGGCGATCTCGTGCGAGCCCCAGGCGAGATGACCCACCGCGACCGCGTGGAGCGCCACCGCCGCGAGAACGCGCGACCGCCGGCTGCGGCCGAAGAGCGCCCAGGCGGCGCACACGTTCAGAAGCACGAGGACGAGCGAGAGCCCGAACGGCCCGTAAACGGAAACCCCCTGGATGGCCCGAGGATGGATCGCGAGCGCGTTCGGGAGCGTTCCCCACGAGAAGGCGAGCTCTCCGTGCGAGCGCGCGTATTCCGCGAGCGACCAGNNCGTGAAGAGCGCCGTATAGCAAGAGAGGTACGCGACGAGGAGCGCGAGCGCGGGGCCCATGATCCACGGCATCGTCACGCCCGCCTCCGGGATGAGATCCATTATCCAGAAGAGGAGCGGGCAGAAGAACGAAAAGCCGAAAATGAACCCGAGAACGATAGCGCGCCTGAGCCCCGGCCGGGGCTTCACGAGGTAATACCGCAGGATCGGCACGAGGGCGACCGCCGCGAGGAACCTCGTCGGAAACGGCGGAAAGGAAAGGGCGAGCAGAAGCCCGCTCGAGACGCCGGCGGCGAGCTCGTCGCGCCATCGGATGAACCAGTTTTCCCTGACCGTCATGCGCCCTCCCCTGACAATCCGGCGCCGCCTTTGCGGGTAATTTTCCGCCGGAGTATAATCGAGGATCGGAGCACGGACAAGCGCGGATTTAACCGGCTTTGATCCGGTTATAATCCGGATTCGATCCGCTTCACGCGCATTTCCCGTAGCGTTTGAGCTTCTTCAGGAGCCCCTGCCTCGTTATCCCGAGCTCTTCGGACGCCCTCGTGCGGTTCCCGGCGAACCGGCGGAGCGCGTCCGCGATCATGGCCTTCTCGAGCGTCCGCACGGCGTCGGGCATGCGGCCCCCGTCCCGCCCGCCCCCCGCGCCCGTTTCACCGCCGTCCGATTCCTCGAGATGCGGCGAGAGCATCCGGGGCAGGATGGTCCCCTCGTCGCCGTGGAACGCGACGAGGCGCTCGACCTCGTTTCCGAGCTCCCGCACGTTCCCCGGCCAGCGATACCTGACGAGCGTTCGAACGGCCGCGGGAGCGATCGCGGGCGCGCGGCCTCCCGCGCGCTTCGCGCATCGCGCGAGAAAGAAGCTCGCGAGCGGGAGAACGTCCTCCTTGCGGGCGCGGAGCGGCGGAACGCGCAGCCGCACCCCGGCGATCCGGTAGTAGAGATCCTTCCGGAATCTTCCCTTCCTCGCGAGATCGAGGAGATCGCGGTTCGTCGCGAACACGAAGCGCACGTCCACCGGACGGCGCCTGCTCTCGCCGAGGCGTCTGACCTCCTTCTCCTGGAGCACGCGGAGGAGCGCCGCCTGGAGCGCGAGCGGCATCTCGCCGATCTCGTCGAGGAAGAACGTCCCGCCGCCCGCGCTCTCGATAAGGCCCGCACGCTCCCTGCTCGCCCCGGTGAAGGCCCCCTCCGCGTGCCCGAAGAGCTCGCTCTGGAGAAGCGAGTGGGGCAATTCCAGGGAGCTCGCGATGACGAGCGGCTTCGCGCGGCGCCTGCTCAGGCCATGAACGTTGCGCGCGACGACCTCCTTCCCCGTCCCGCTCTCCCCTTCGATGAGGAGAGAGACGTCGCTCGCGGCGACCGAAACGATCATGCGCTTGAGCTCAATCATGGGAATCGAATCCCCGATGAACGGCGGGTCGAATCGAGGCGCCGGGGCCGATTCTTCGTCCGCGCGGCGCCCGGGAAGCTCACCGCCGTCGAGCAGCGATTCGAACAGATCGAGAAACGCCGCGGCCTTCGAGACGCGATCGTCGATGAATCCCTCTCCGGTCCCGCCGAATACGAGGTCGACCTCGATATCGAAGCCCTTCACCGAGCGCCTCATCTTCCATTCGCGAGGATCGGACGACGCCGAGGCGAAGTCGGGGAGCGGCAGCTGCACGCCGACGCCGCTGCCGGAGCGCCCGACATAGCTCGCCGCCGGAATTCTCTGATCCAGAACGATCACCGTGCGCCCGTCGTCGGCGACGGCGACGCGCATGCGCGCCCGCTCGGCCCCGCAGGCCTCGCACAACACATTGAGAAATGAGCCCATGATCCGCTTCATGCCCCGGGAGAAAGGCATATTCCGTTCCACGGCCGGCGGCGGCGAGCGATCTAGCGATATCGCATACGGTTGGCGCCGCATCGTCGGGCCCCACCACCCCGTCGGGGCGTCATTTCCCCGACAGTATCATTTTCTTGACTTGGCTTCCGCCAACGGACTACTATGCCCCTAATCTCAAAAGGTGTCGCTAGTTCGACAGCATACTGGAGGTGCTCGATGAGCGGTGAGTTTAAGCCCTACGTGCCCGAAAAGACGGACCTGAAGGAGTTCACCCTTTTTCCGTTGATTCTCGGGCTCGTCATGGCGGTCGTTCTCGGCGCGGCGAATGCCTACCTCGGGCTTCGAGCGGGAATGACAATCGCGGCGACCTATCCGGCCGCGGTCATCAGTATGGCGGTTCTGCGCCTCTTCCGCGGCTCCATCCTCGAGGAAAACTTCTGCCGTACCGTCGGCTCGATCGGTGAATCGGTGGCGGCGGGCGCGATCTTCA
>JAFNGP010000101.1:0-461 GCA_017885175.1 bacterium | reverse complement strand
CCCGAATCGGTCGCGGCGGCCGAGATTCACAAGGCGGGCCAGCGCGGCGGGCAGGCGGCTGCCCAGCTCTTCCAGGCGATGGGCATCGGCGCCCTCATCCAGTTCCTCGCCGGGTCGGGATTCTTCCGCTCCTCGAACGATTTTATCCTGAGAGTCGGCGAGGTCGGGAAAAGCATCGTCCGCCTCGGCGCGAAGCCCGAGTCCCCCGTCATAAGCGCGGGAGGCATCTCGACGATCTCCGCGCCGGCGGTATCGCCCGCCTACATGGGCGNNTCGGCGCCCTCAACTTCGCGGGCGGGCTGCTCGCATGGGGGCTCCTCGTGCCGCTCCTGGTATTCCTCCTCGGACCCAAGATCATCGCCGACTTCGCCGCGTCGAATCAGATCGATCCGGCGGCCACGGAGACGTGGGTCGCGCTCGCGGCGACCATCTGGCGATTCATCATCCGGCCGATCGCCGTC
>JAFNGP010000100.1 GCA_017885175.1 bacterium | reverse complement strand
CCTCTTCATTCGCCATAATAATCCCCGTTCTCCCTTCGGTTTACCGATGCAGAACCATTTGCTGTCGAACACCATCAATATCTATGCCGAAACACGATATTCTGTAGCCGTAGAATTATAAAAAATCTACTGCTTTCGGGAGATTTTGTCAAAAGGGGAGAATCGGGGGCGCACCGGCGGCGCGCCCCCGTTGAGACTAGCTCAGCTTGAACCTCACGGGCACCGCTACTTGCGCGGGAACATTCTTGCCCTTGAGCGAGGCCGGCTCAAAAACCCACTTCATCGCAGCGTCGATGGCGTTCTTCTCGAATAGAGATCTAAGCTCCTCGCGTTTCGCGTTATCAAGCTTCCGAACGGTTTCGCCTTGGAGCTCGTCTGGACCGAACGCGAACTTCTTCAGTTGCAGACTGTCTGCGGGGATAACTTTTACCCTCGTTATTTTGCCCCTCTCATCCAACGTGACGTTCAGCAACACAATCGCCTCGACGCCCAGCTTCATGGCCTTCTGGGGATACTCGGGCGTCGCATACTTGACCAGAACCGGCGCCTTATCGAACTCATAGAAAGCGCTCCCCGTATCGGGCTTCTGCCCGGTGACTCCGCTGGAGTTCGGCTTATCCGCACGGCCCGCATGCATCGGCACGGGATAGAACGTCGCCGCGGCGACGAGAAGCGCCGCGAGAACGATCAGCACTCGATACTGTAGACGCATCGCATACCTCCTCGGGTTCAGGGTCGCAAGTCGATCGAGACGCCGGCGCAGGAGCGAGCTGCCCGCGATCGCCGCCGCCGTGGCGAAGGCCGGCGACGCGAGCCCGAGCTTGAGCGTCCGGGCGAGAGCGCGCGAATATGCATCCGCGCTGATGCCCGAATGCACGACGCTCTCGTCGCACGCAAACTCGGCGGTCGCCCGCAGCCTGTGAAGAACCGGATAGATCAGGGGGTAAAAGAAGAAGAGCGAGAGCCCGACGCGTCCGACGGCTGCCCTGAGCGGATCGCGACGGCGCCGGTGCGTATCCTCATGAAGAAGAATCGCGCGGAGCTCCTCTTCCGGAAGCTCGTTCACGAGGTATTCGGGCATGACGATCCGCGGCCGCACGAGCCCGGTGACGGTCGGCATGACGAATCTGCCGCTCACGAGCACGCTGCCCACGGGAATCCCCGTCGCGCCGAGAACGCTCTCGAGCTTTTCCGTCCCGGCCGCTCCGCACGAGGCGAGCGGAACTCCGCCGTGACGCCGCGCGCGCGCGACATCGACGACGGTGCGCGCCAGAAAATAGAGCGCAAAGGCGGCCCAGCACGCCGTCGCGGCGACCAGGANNGCGTCGGAAACGCAGGCCGCCCGCCGGCTGCCGAGGCTCCCGACGCCGCGCCGTACATGGCGTTCGCTACGCCGCCAAAGAGCGAAAGCGGCATGAAAATCTTCGCGAGAGCGACGCTCCATAGCGCGTGGCTCGCGCGCGAGGGAGCGCGGCGCAGCAGGGTTCCCTCCATGATAAGAACGAGGGCGAGAATAACGGTCGTTTGCCAGAGGTGCGCAATCATCCCTTGCCAGAAACCGTACATCGCGTTCATGAACCCTTCCTCCCTTCCGACCTTCTCGGCACCCGCGTGCCGCGGCGTTCCTTGCCGAGCTCCTCCTCGATCGCGCGCAGATCCTCCACCGAGAGCTCCTTCATGTCGGCGAGGTGCGAAACGAGCTCGGGCGCGGCGCCGTCGAAGAGGCTATCGAGCAGGCGCCTGATCTCCTTGCGGATGATGTCGGACGCCGAGACCTCCGGTTTATACACCCAGGCCTTGCCTTCGAGCCGGACGCGCCGCACGGCTCCCTTCTCCTCGAGCCGTTCGAATATCTTGCGCACGGTCGAGTAGCTCGGGGCCTTCGGCAGGTCGCCGTGCACCTCGCGAATCGTCCCCTCCTTGCGGCTCCAGAGCTTTCTCAGGCACTGAAGCTCGAATCGCGAAAGATCGGGCAACGTTCGTTTCATGGTTCCTCCATACATACGGCCTGCTACGCTTGTCGCACTCAATATGCGACATCTGTCGCGGTCAGTCAAGAGAGAATTATCCCCCCGTTCCTGCTTGATCTTTCGGCCGATCCGTGCTACCATTCCCCCGTAAAGTGGCTCAATAAACACCACAATCGCACTGCTCTTCGGGTTGCACCCGCGGTTTCTCTTTCCTCATTCGCGCCAGGAATCCGTCCGCTGCGAGGAGGTGAAGAATCGTCCAATAAATCCATCGATCCCGGGAAGGAATCCTTGTACATACGCAGGAGGGGACATTCATGAAACGGCTGTTATTGACGCTCTTTCTCGTTCTTTTCGCGTCGACCACGCTCGCGGGGGCCACGATGGGCCTCTACTTCGATCTCTGGCCGGGCGTGATGTCATACACCCCGACTCCTGCCGGCTTCTTCGACGTCTACCTGTATCTCCACGCTTCCAACTACTATGTGACGGCGCTGGAGTATCAGATAACGACGCCTCTCGATCCCCTGCACACGTTCTTCGCGATCGTCGAGATTTCCCTCGCGCCGTGCCTCTCGCCGGGAGGGCCCACGGCTCAGGCGGAGACCTTCCTCGCGGACTATCCCGTAGTGATCGGTCCGCATCCGGAGAGCGGCCAGCTCTGGGGGACCTTCTTCCCCAATAACGACACCTTCCCCATCATCGGGCTGCAGTCCACGCTGTGCCCGGTTGCGATCGGCGTGGAGAATTCAAACTGGGGCGCGATCAAGAGCCTGTATCGATAGAGTGGCTCCCTCGCGTGCCGGGACAGGAGGGCCTTTCCCGCCCGGGAGAGGCCCTTTCCTTATAATATTCCGCCTTTTCCCTTGCATTATATTGGAATTAATGGGAAACTTCTGACCGCGTATTTTCCCCTAAGCGCCTTATAAATATCTCGCCCGCACCTTTAGATCGAGAGGTGAACGTATGGTCAAGCGAGTCGCAATCGTCGGCATCGGGACCACGGGATTCAGGTCCATCACTCCCGATGTCTCCTACCGGGAGCTCATCTTCGAGGCCGCCCGGAAAGCCTACACGGACGCCGGGATCGAACCGAGCGAGGTCGACGGCTTCGTAACGGCCGCGGAGGACTTCATCGAAGGCTACAGCATC
>JAFNGP010000099.1:7597-7724 GCA_017885175.1 bacterium | reverse complement strand
GGTTGTACTCGTTCATCGCCTCTTCCGACCTGCCCGTCTCTGCGTACAATTGCGCGAGAATGGAGTGCAGGGCGCGATTGTCCGGATCCGTCGCGAGCGCGACGACCGTCTGCGAGATGGCGTCGTC
>JAFNGP010000099.1:0-7484 GCA_017885175.1 bacterium | reverse complement strand
TCGGTCGTCTCGAGAGTCCAGGAGTACGCCGTCCCCGGCACGAGGGGCTTTCCGTCGTCGGGGTACCGGACCGTATGCGCGCCGACGACGTCGTACTGCCAACGGATGCCGCGGTCGTCGTAGATCTTGAGCCTCAGCTCGGCCGTCGAATCGGTCGCGCTCCATCTGAATTCCGGGCGATCGCCGCGTACCCGGGTCTGACACGGCGATTCGAGACGGATCTCGGGCCGCTTCGCGCCGGAACGGAGGGAAGCGAGCGTGCTTACCCCCCCGGCGTCGCGCAGCTTCAAAAAGTTTGTGACCGATTCGAAGTTGCCGGACTTCTGCTCCGCCTTCGCCGGCTTCCTCGAGCCTTCCGCCTTGATCTCGAGACTGCCTCCCGGGCCGAGCTCGATCCACGTCCCGTTCTCGAAATGGACCTCCGCCGCGGCTCCCGCCCCGGTGCGGACCATGTCTCCGGCGTTGAGCTGAAGGCCGTACGAGCCTTTGGCGATCGTGCCGTCGCTCCGGTGAACGGAGACGTCCCCGGTGCACGAGAGGAGAAGCGCCGCGGGAGCCGCGCCGTGGATGGCGTTCGGAACGGAGACGGCGAGCACCGCGAGCGCTCCGAGCACGATGATCATCGCTTTCATGACGCACGCCCTTTCATGGATGACGATTCTCGATTGGATTCCCGGACGCCGATTATACAGGAACGAGTCGGGGAAAAAAGGAAAAAGAGAATACGAGGGGCCGCGCGACGAGCCGCAGGCCGATCGGCGCGCCGCCGCGTTCCCGGTCCGGGTAATAGTGCGGACGCAATGAACCCCTCTCGAAAAACCCCCGCGAAAAACGATGTTTACGCGCCGTATTGACTTGTGATACAATCAGTAACGATAATAAGCGGACATAGGGGGAAGAGGCTCCGCAATCTCATGCGGATTCTCGCAGAGCAGATTGATCCGGAGAAGGAATCGGCGGCGGTGATTCTGCGCATCATTGCTTTTGTATTCCGCGGTCGTCGGCTTTTCTGGGCGGCTCTCGCGGCCGGTCCGCTGATTTCCATCGCCTTTCCTCTCGCTGCACAGGATCCAACCGGACAATTCATTGCGACGGCGGATTCCCTCGCGCGCACCGCGCCCCCGGAATCCCTTGCTGCGTTCGTCGCGGGGCGTTCGATACTCGCCGGCGCGGCGGTTTGCCAGCTGCTCGACGCGGGGGTAAGCGCGGGCGATCAGGGGCAAAAGGACGCCGAACGGGAAAACATCGCTCTCGCGGGTCGCGTCGCGGCGCTTTACGGCAATGCTACGGGGTCCGCGGCCCTGCTCGATCTCGTCGCTTCGTACCGGGGCTGGGGGGCCGATGAGCGCTCGCTCAGGCGAAACGCCAAGGCGCTCGAGAAGGACGCCTCCGCCGCGCAGGCGGAAAAACGATTCGACGACGCGATCGCGCTCCTTCGGCGCTCGGCCGAGATCTACCGGCAAATCGGGGACGGGTACTCCGAAGCGGTCGTCGGGGGGAGTCTCGGCGTCGCTGCGTTCTACAAAGGGGATTTCAAAACGGTTCGGGAGTTCTACCGCTCCGCTCTCGATGCGCGCCGCCGCATCGAAAACTACATTCTCGTCGGCCGCACCCTGAACGGCCTCGGCACCGCGGCGCTCATGCTCGAGGATTATCGGGAAGCGGTCGATTTTTACCGCCAGGCGATCGAGCTGCGCCGAAAGACCGGGGATATCGGCGGTCTCGGCACGTCCCTCACCTATCTGGGGAACGCGTACACGCAACTGGGGCGGCTCGCTGACGCGCGGGACGTTTTCGAGGAGGCGCTCGTCATCGTCGAGCGCTCGGGGAACCAGAAGCAGCGGCTCGAGCTGCTGAACAGCATCGCCGGCCTCCAATCCGATATGGGGCGGATCCGGGAGTCGAACGAGAGCTATCGCAGAGCGCTCGATATGGCGATGGCGAGCGGTGACGCGCAGGCCGAGATCGTCTGCCGGATGAATATCGCGCTCAACCTGAAGGGCGCGTTCCGGTACCGGGAGGCGCTCGCCGAGCTCGACAGGGTCGAGGCGCTTCTCGCGGAGAATCCCGACGCCGTGCAGGGCGTTCTCCTCCACCGCAATCGCGGCCAGCTATACGTCGAAACGGGGGAGCTCGACCGCGCCCGCGACGATCTCCTCGCCTATCTGGCGAAGGCGCGCGAGAATGGCATGGAAGCGCAGGAGATCGAGGCGATGGTGAAGCTCGGGTACCTGTACCTCGAGCTCCAGGCGTTCGATCGCGGGCTTGTGCTCGCGGATTCGGCGCGCGTGCGCGCCGAGAGAGCGGGGAATCGTCCCTTTACCCGCGAGGCGGAGCTCCTCGCGGCGCAGCTCGAGCAGTCGAGAGGAAACGCGGCGGCCGCCCTCGCGCACTACGAGCGGGCCCTCGAGCGCGACCGCGCGGACGGCGCCGAACGGGACGCTCTTCAGGACGAGCTCGGCGTCGCGAACGCGACGGCGCTCGAAGGGCGGGGCGCGGAAGCGCGGCGCATCTTTTTCGCCCTCGAGCCGCGCATTCGGGCGGCCGGCATGGAAGATCTTCTGCTCACGCTGAACCTCGGCGTCGGGCATTCCTTCGAGCGCGAAGACCCGGACAGCGCGCGGGTCTACTACGGACGGGCGCTCGATCTCATGGAACGGGCGCGCGCGGACATCGGCGGCGCCGAGCTCGGTTCGAGCTACCTCGGCGGAATACGCCGCCATTATTCCGAGGAAATCGCGCGGTACTATGCCCGGGTGGCGCGGGAAACGGGCGAGCGGCGCTGGATCGACGAGGCGTTCCGGACGATCGAGCGGGCGAAGGCGCGCGGGTTGCTCGACCTGCTCGAGGGATCGCTCGTCCACGAGCAGTCGGACGCCGAACGGGCGGCGCTCGATTCGATCTACCGGCTCGATTCGGCGGCGCCCGGATATTCCGACGAGCAACGCCGCCTCGAGCGGCGATATCAGAGGATCAGGGATGAGCGCATGGCGTCCGCGGCCGGCTCGCTCGACGAACGCGTCGATGTCGCGGATCTGGAGCAGGTGAGGAGAACGCTTCCGAAAGGAACGGCGCTCTTCGCCTTCGCGGCCGGCGACAGCGTATCGCTCCTGTGGGCGGCGGATCGAAAAGGGACGGCGCTCCTGGAGCTTCCGGCGCGCAGCGTGCTGCGGGACGACGTCGCGATGCTCTCGAGCGCTCTCGTGAATCCCGGCGGCGGAGACGCGGCGCTCCGGCGTTACGCGAGGAAACTCTATCTGGCGCTTCTCGCGCCGGGGAGCGAATACCTCGAGCGCAATTCCCGCCTCGTCATCGTTCCCGACGACTGCCTCTTCGAGATTCCCTTCGAGGCGCTGCTCACGGAGGAGACGGGGACGGAGACCGCCTGGAACGATTGTCCATTCCTTGCGAAATCCCATCTTGTCTCGTATGCGCCGTCCGGAGCGGTCTATATGAAGCTCCGCCGAAACGCCCCCGCCTCCTCGAAATTCGATCTGCTCGCCGCCGGCGATCCGGCTTACGATGCCGCCGGCGACACGACGGTCTCGGCGCTTCGGCGGCTCCCCTATTCGCGCGGCGAGGTAGAGGGGATCGGCTCCAGCTTCAAGCCGGAAAAACGGCTTCTCCTTCTCGGCGGCGAGGCGACGGAAGCGCGGCTCAAGGCGGAGCTCCGCGAGCGGCGCCCGAGACTTCTCCATCTCGCGGCCCACGGGATCGTGGACCCCGTGAATCCAGCGGCGTCGTGCATCGCGCTCCTCCCTGATTCCGCCGGACGGGAGGACGGACTGCTCCATACGCTCGAAATTCTCTCGCTTCCTCTCTCGTGCCGCCTCGTCACGCTCTCCGCGTGCGAGTCGGCCCGCGGCCGTATCGGCCGGGGGGAGGGGGTCGTGGGCCTCAGCCGCGCTTTTCTCGCGGCGGGCGCCTCATGTGTCGTTTCCAGCCTCTGGGCGGTGTCGGACGAATCGACGTCGCTTCTGATGCGGGCGTTCTATAAGTCGATGGTTCATGACGAGCGATCCGCCGTTACGGCGCTCAACGAGGCCCGGTTGGAGCTCATGCGGACATCCGGCTATGAGCATCCCTTCTACTGGGCTCCGTTCATCGCCGTCGGCTCGGAGCGCGCGCCGTGGTGAAAGGTCAATCCCTGCCCAGCATGTGGAGTTGCCAGAGGTCGCGGCTGCTCCAGTGGAGCACGGGCTCTATCGCGAGGAGTCCCGTTCTTCCGATGCTCTTCTCGAGATACCGCATCTCGTCGAATTTCTCCCGCACCTCGGGATCGGGCTTCGCTTCGAACCCGGCCTCGCGCATGAGGAGAATGCCCTTCGCCTTCAGCGCGAGCTCCACGTGAAGCCTGACGAGGCAGAGCATGTCGGCGACCGCCTCGCCCGGAAAGCGCGCCTTGAGCGACAGCAGATAGCGCCCGACGCGCGTTTCCGCGATCGTGCCCGTCGTGATCATCTCGAGAAGCTGCGAATCCGAATCGAACCCGACCCCGAGCCACGTCTGCAATCCCCGCTCACTCTGCTGGAAGACCGCCATCATGACGAGCGGCAGCGCGACGACGACGCACAGCGCGGAGAGGACCGGATTGAGGAGGCCGTAGTTGTAAAGCGAATGGATCAGCGTCGCCGCGGCGAGGCCCGGGACGAGCGCGGCGACGCCCCGCATCCGCTCTCGTTCGATGAAGCCGAGCGCGATGATTCCGGCCAGCGCGGTCGCTCCGCCGTGCATCACGGCGGTGCCGAAGCCGCGGATGATCCAGAGCAGCACGTTCGGCGTCGCAATCGCGCGGAGATAGTAGACGTTTTCGAGAATGGCGAAGCCCGCGCCGATGGCGAATCCGTAGATGGCCGCGTCCACCATGAACCCGACCCGTTTCCTGCGGATGAGCCAGACGATGTAGCAGAGCTTCAGCGATTCCTCGAGCGGGGGCGCGACCCAGCGCGCGTACGACTCGAAGGCGATGCCGCTTCGGGCGAGAACGATATTGCCGATCGCAAAGCTTGCGACCGCCGCGCCGATACCGACGAGGACGGCGGCGCCCACCGAACGGAAACGGATGAGCTTGTAGCTGTCGAGGAAGATGAGGGAAACGAGGAACGCGACGACGGGAAGCACGCTCACGCCGTAGCGGATTGCGATTTCAGCGATGGCGCTCGTTTGGTCTCCCTCTCCTAGCGCAATATCTTGAGCGAGATCATGAACTCGTCCGTGGAAGCCGTGTTCTCTTCCATCGCGCGAGCGTAGCCGAGCGAGAAGGTCGATTCAAGCGAAGAAAAGACGACGACCTTGAGATTGAGCTGCGCTCCGGCATTCGCGAGCTTGCGGTCCCATCTCGCTTCGTCGGCGTCGAGGCCCGTCCCGATCGCGGACGTGAAGAACGCGAGCCGCGCCCAGTTCGCGTAGAGGGACGCGAAGCCGATCCGTTTGAAGCGCAGCGGGGGAAGCGTCCATTCCACGAGAGCCTTTCCGAAGTTGGTGCCGCCGATCGCGTTGATCTCGGAGCCGGGAAAGCTGTAATACTCCCGGTAGCGGTTGACCGAGGCGGCATGGTCGATCCAGTTGTTGCCGAATCCCCCGAAGTAGAAATTGGCGAAGGATTCTTCCCGGTCGCCGAAGGAGTACCCGGCCGAGGTCCGGAGCCAGAGGGAGGAATGGTCGACGGGGAGAAGAATGCCGTAGTCGAATGTCGCGAAGAGCTGCGGATAGAGTTTCTCGAGCACGAGGCTGTTGTCCGAATTGAGGCTCCAGGTCATGCCTTTTTCGGCTTCGATCGCGCCGATCGTGCCGCGCAGGTTGCGATACCTGAGCGTGCCGCCGGCGGTATAGAAATTATCGTACGAGGCGTCGATATTCTGGTACGCGGGCATCTTTTCGAGCCCGCCGTAGTGCGCGGCCTGAATGCTGTATTCGAGCGAGCGCGGCCCGTCGGAGAAGGGAAATCCTTTGTAAGCGACGCCGAGCGAATACCCCTTGCGGCTCGCCGTGGTCGGGCCGAAGAAATCGTAAAAATCCGCGAGGTTGTATGCGCCGCGAATCATCCATCGCCAGTTCTCGTACTTGAGCTTGAAGTGCAGCCGCTCGTTCGCGGCGATTTCCTCGGCGGGCGAGTAGGAAAGGGAGACGTCGACGGAGTTCTGCCACAGGGGATCCATGAAATTCGCCTTCATGCCGATCGCGGCGGAGGTCTTGTAGCATTCGGCGATCGGGTAGGCCGCCGTGAATCGCATGCTCCGGACGCTGCGGTAGTCCGGCGTGCCGGTGATGAGCGAGTCGAGATTGACATCGAGGGGAGAGCCGAGCGTCCAGCTCTCGAGCGCGGGGTGTTTCTCGACGACCGCCTGGCCGAGATACGTGATCGCGGCGACGTCTTCGATCGGCCGGTCGGGGATCATCACGGGAACGAAGCCTTTCCCGGTGAATGAAAACACGATCACGGAGTCCCCCGGCACGGGGAGCGGTCTGAAGTATCCCGTTTCGGCGTTGGTGAGCGTCTCCATCTTCCGGCCTGCGAGATCGTAGCGGAATACGTTCGAGACGCCGGTCAGGTATGACGTCCCGTAGAGGTATCTTCCGTCGTTCGAGTAGACGAAGTTCTGGGCCGGGTTCTTCTCGAATTCCCAGAGTATCTCGTACTCGTAGTCCGAGGCGAGGAGGCTGTCGATCGGCATGCGGATGAGCTGCTGCGCGCCGTTGATGCTGGCGAGCGTTCCGCTCAGGTATTTTCCGTCGGGCGAAACGTCCAGGTCGAAGAGGTCCTTGCCGTACGGCAGGAGCGGAATCACCTGGCCGTCACGGTACGGCGGCGGGATCCGGACGAGGGAGGAGTACCCGTTGTGGTGCTGGACCCCCCAGACCGTCTTGTCGGCGCGATTGAAGGCGAGATCCCCGGTGCGGCTGTACTTGATGAGGCACCGCGTCTCGCCCGTGGCGATGCGGTAGGAGTTGAGATTGCGATAACCCTTGCTGTTGTTCGTCGTGAAGAAGAGAGTCTTGCTCGAATCGTCGTAGGCGAGCGAGCACACGTAGTAGAGAGCCGGGGTGGAGAGCTCGCAGAGCTTGCGGATCTTACCCGTCGCCAGGTCGATCGCGGCGATGTGGGAGAACTCCCCCGGATAGTTGACCGCGGCGTAAAGCGTCTTCGTCGCCGGATCGTAGAACTCGCGCGAGACCGATCCGAGAGCGCGAACGGAGAGCGGCNNCCGGGCGGGGGTGGGAGGGTACTGCCGGATCGAATCGAGATTCGTTTTCTGCCACGCGTGCTCGAAACGGATCCAGTTCGCCCATTCCTCGTTGAGCGAGACGCCGTACGTCTTCCGGAACTGGGAGGCGAAGTAGGCGCTGCTCCCGTCCTCCCTGCGCACCCAGTCGATGAGCTTGTCGGGGCCGTATTTGTAGGCGAGGTAGAGGTCGAATCTCGTTCCATACAGGTAGGCTACCTGCCCCACCTGGAAGTCGATCGCCGTTCCCTCGGACTGGAG
>JAFNGP010000098.1:714-9991 GCA_017885175.1 bacterium | reverse complement strand
TGTCAGCTCGGAGAAAGTGGTCCGCCTGTACTCGTCGAACCTCCCCCCGGAGGTCGACCTTCTCGCGTACCTCAATTCGGGCGAAGTCAAGCTGACGAGCGGCGAGAGGTGCGAGGCTCCCAAGATCCTCCCGGGACCGGCGCCGGCTCCCTACCCCCAGACCGTCGTCTGGGAAAAGGGATTCGAGCAGCTCGGTCCGACATCGGTCAAATGCGACGGCATGTGGTTCATCAACGGCAATCTCTGGCAGCCGCACAAGATTGCGTTGATCATGTGGAAGATCCGGATTCCGCAGCCTTCGAAGCGCCTCGCTTCGGAGTTCGAGCGCGATCTCACCTTGTCGCTCTGGGTCGACAACAACGAGGACAAGGCATGGGGAAAGAACGAACGGATCATCAACGAGAGCTTCAACCTCAAGAAGCTCTTCCCGAACAGGTGGTCCTTTCTCGAAGTCTGGTACCTCACCTGTTTCCGCGTCCCGCCCATAACGGCCATGGGGCAGCAGTGTGGGGGCGGAGCGGTCAAGTACGAAGCCAAGCTGTGGCTTCGAGGCGCCCTTTCCTATGACGACGTCGAGGTGAGCCCGGCGGGACAGTTCCTGTTCGGCGAGGTGGAGGATTACCAGATCAACTACTTCGAGATCAAGTATGACAACAAGAAAAAAGGATAATGAGTACGGAAGAAACCGTTTGATTCCAGCGCGATCAATACGATCCGCGGCCCGCGAGGGCGCGCGGAGAAAGGATTCGCAATGATACACCGAAAAGCTTTATTGAGCTGCGCGGCGGTGCTTCTGGCGCTCACTATCCTGCTTCCGTCGTTGCAATCGGCCGATCCCCTCGAGGGGGTCAAGGCCAAGATTACGCCGCAACTCGGATTGCAGTTATCCGCCGCCAAACCGGATGAATTTGTAACCGCGGTCGTGAGACTGACCACGACGGCCAGCCTCAAGACGCTCCGCGGCGACAAGCCCGCAGTATTCAAAGAGCTGCGCGCCGTCGCCCGGCAATCGCAGAACGGCCTCGTCGGTTACCTCGCTTCGCCCGCGGCGAAGCCCAGGGTCAAGACGATCAGGCAGTTCTGGATCGACAACCTGGTGCTCGTTCAGGCCACGCCCGACGTCATCAAGGAGATCGCGGCGCGGCCCGACGTTCGCGAGGTGTTCGAGAACTTTACCTTGACCATGGATCCTCGCTTGAAAACGAGCGACCGCGAGATGCTCCAGAACCCGACGCCGTTCTGGGATTCTCTGAGGAAGATCGGCGCCAAGCAGGTCTGGAACACCTACGGCATCAACGGAGCCGGGGTAGTGGTCGGCGGCCTCGACACGGGCGTCGATATCACCCACCCCGACATCAGCGGAAAGATGAAAACGAACAACCCCGCCGATCCGACCTATCCGGGCGGCTGGGCCGAGTTCGATTCCAACGGTAACCTCGTCGCCGGCTCGCTTCCCCGCGACACCGATCAGCACGGAACCCATACGACGGGCACCGTGGTCGGCGGCAGCGCGAGCGGCTACGCGATCGGCGTCGCTCCCGGGGCCACGTTCATGCACGGCCTCGTCATTCCAGGCGGGAGCGGCTCCTTCACGCAGGTTATCGGCGGCATGGAATGGATCATCGATCCGGATAACAATCCCGCGACGAATGACGGCGCCCAGGTCGTCAATATGTCGCTCGGCGCGACGGGACTCTATCCGGAAATGATCGTTCCGACCGATAATATGGTCGCGGCGAACGTATTTCCGAGCTTCTCGATCGGCAACAGCGGGCCGAACGCCTCGACGACCGGAAGCCCCGGCAACGTCCCGAGCGCGTTCGGCGTGGGCGCGACCGACAGCATCGACGTCATCGCGTCCTTCTCGAGCCGCGGACCGGTGACGTGGAACAACCCGCCGTACGTCGGCACCTACACGAAGCCGGATATCTCCGCGCCGGGAGTCGACATATTCTCGGCGATTCCGGGCGGAGGCTACGCGGGCGACTGGAGCGGAACGTCGATGGCCGCGCCCCATGTGACGGGAACCGTGGCCCTCATGCGCCAGGCGAATCCGAGCTTGACGGTCGACGCCATCAAGCAGCTCCTCATCCAGACCGCCGTCGATCTCGGCGCCCCCGGCATGGACAACAACTACGGCTGGGGCCGCGTCAACGCGTTCGCCGCGGTGACGGCGGCGCTCGCCGGCGTCGGCACCCTCGAGGGAACGGTGACCGCCAACGTCGGCGGCGCGGTCGAGGGCGCGAAGATCCTTATCACCGACACGGGACAGAAGGTGCTCACCGACGCGACAGGGCATTATACGATGAAGCTCGTCGCGGGGGACCACGCCGTGCAGGTGTCACGTTTCGGCTACGATACCTACACGACGACCGTGACGATCACGGCGGATGCGACGACGACGCTCGATATCACGCTCGCCCAGCTTCCTTCGGGCGTCATAGCGGGCTCCGTCACGGACGAGGCGACGGGCGCCGGCATCTCGGCGGCGATCACCGTCAAGTTCGGGGGAGACCCGGTTCTCTCGACGTCGAACGATCCCTCGACGGGAGCGTACAGCATTACGATTCCCGCGGGGACGTACGACCTCGTCTTCTCTCCTCCGTTCCCGTATCCCGTCACGACGAAGACCGGCATCCTGGTGACCGAGGGCGCCACGACGACGCTCGACGTCGCCATGAAGAGCGGCCAGGTCCTCATCGTCGACGATGACGGGGGGAAGGCGTACCATACGTACTTCGAACAGGCCGTGGCGGGCGCGGGGAGATCGTATCTCACCGTGCCCGCGCCGCCGAACGCGGCGGCCATGGCGCTCTTCGAATCCGTCGTATGGCTCACCGGCGACGATTACACGACGAGCCTCACGGCGACCGATCAGGCCGAGATCGCGGCGTACCTCGACGGAGGGGGCCGGCTCTTCATCTCGGGCCAGGACATCGGATACGACATCGGAACGACGCCCTTCTACGCCAACTACCTGCATGCCGCTTTCGTGCAGGATGACGTGGGCCTCGGCGGTGTCGTCGGCGTCGCGACGAATCCGGTCGGCTTCGGATTCGCCTTCGAGATCAAGGGCGGAACGGGAGCGAACAACCAGCGCTATCCGTCCGAGATCAACCCGGTCGCTCCGGCGCTGACGGCGTTCGTCTACGATCCGTCGGTGCCGAAGGCGGCGGCGACCGCGAACGACGTGAAGAAGGACCAGGTTTCGCCGAACGCCATCACGAGCTCCGGCACGGCGGGCCTGACCTTCGAGAACGGCACGTACAAGATCGTCTACTTCGCGTTCGGTTTCGAGGCGATCGCCGATGCGGCGACGCGGACGGACGTCATGATGCGCGTCCTCGACTGGCTCCAGGGCTATCCGAAGATCGCGCATACGCCGCTCGGAGACACCGAGAACACCGCGAATCCGTATCCGGTCAAGGCGCTTATCACGTCCGACTATTTCACTCTCGATCCCGCTACCTTCTTCGTCGTGTACGACGCGGGCGCGGGGGACGTGAGCCTCGCCATGACGGCGACGGGCGCGCCGAACGAGTACGCGGCCTCCATCCCGGCCCAGCCGATCGGCACCGAGGTCGCCTACTACATCACGGCGAGCGACGTGCAGGGACACACGACGCAGGATCCCATCGGGGCTCCCGGGCTCAGGCACACCTTCAAGGTCGCCTGGGACACGACGCCGCCGGTCATCGTCCACCAGCGGTACTACAACACGAACGACCTCGCCGGTCCGTACCACATCTACGGCCAGGTCACGGACAATATCGGCGTCGAGTCGGTATACCTCATGTACAAGAAGAACGGCGGCATTCTCCGTCGCCAGCGGATGGCGCTCGAAAGCGACGGCCGTTACCATGGGGCGATTCCGGGACCGTCGGTCGTGGGAGACGTCTACGATTACTACATGCTCGCGATCGACAACTCCTACGGCGGCAACGTGACCCGCGTCCCGGCTATGGGCACGTACCGCTTCGAGATCGTCGAGTACTTCCTGTGGAATTTCGAGCCCGATAACGGCGGATTCTCTGTCGCGGGCGGCGTCTGGGAGTGGGGAGCGCCCACGTCCGGACCCGGAGTGGCCCACTCGGGAACGAATGTCTGGGCGACCGTCCTCGCCGGCAACTATCCGAGCTCCGCAGACGCGAAGCTCACGACGCCGGCGATCACGCTCGCGGCGAGCAAGCCGTATGCGATCCTCTCGTTCTGGCACTGGTACTCCACGGAGAGCACCTACGACGGCGGGAACGTGAAGATCTCGACGGATGGCGGCGCGACGTGGAGCATCATCGCGCCGGTCAACGGCTACGACGGAACGGCGAGCACCGCGAATGCCGGAATCCCGGGCGAGCCCTGCTTCATGGGCACGGCGAGCCCGTCCTGGCAGCAGGAGGTCTTCGACATCTCGGCGTACGCCGGCCAGCAGGTGATGTTCGCGTTCCACTTCGGAAGCGACGGCAGCGTCAACTACCCCGGCTGGTACGTCGACGACGTCCTCGTGCGCAGCACGAGCGTGGACGACATTCCGCCGATCATCAGCGGCACGACGGTGCCGGGAAGCACCTTCGACACGGCGGGCCCGTATACCGTCACGACGAACGTGATGGACGTGCTCTCCGCCGTCGCGGGCGTTTCGATCTTCTACAGCACGAACGGCGGAGCGACGTTCAGCGAGGTCGCGATGAGCCCGACCGGGGTCGGGACGCGGTACACGGGATCGATCCCGGGTCAGCCGAACGGCACGAGGATCAAATTGTACGTGAAGGCGACGGATACTTCGGCGCAGAGCAACGTAACCGTCGATCCCGCCGGGGCGCCCGCGACAACGTATGAATTCGCGATTCTGCCTTCGGCGCCCATCCTGGTGATGGTCGGCGGCGGCACCTCCGCGACGTCGGTCCAGATGTTCCGCGACGCCCTGAACGCGTACGGGCACGCGGCCGATTACTGGGACCGGACAGCGCAGGGGTGGCTCGCGCTCGACAAGCTCCAGCTCTACAAGATGCTCATCATCGACGAGTCGAGCGGGCTCACGACCCAGCAGATGACCGATCTCACCGCGTATCTCGGATCCGGAACGCAGGCCGCGAAGAAGAGGCTCTTCCTCCTCGGACGCGACCTCGGCTACAACTCGGCCACGAGGCCGTGGGTCGAGCAGTACATGCGGGCCGCGTACGTTCAGGACGACCCGGCGTACCGGCAGATTACCGGATATCCGGGCGATCCGATCGGCGCGGAAGAGACATTCGTCATCTCGGGCTCGTACCCCGACGAAATCCAGCGCTCGACGGCGTTCCCGGGCGGCGAGATCGTCTATCAGTACACCGGCACAGGGACCTCGCTGACGAGGGAAGAGGTTCAGGGCAGCTACGAGAAGGAAGGCAAGGAATGGAACGGCGTCGTGCCGAACACGCCGATCAGCCTCGATGCGGCCGCGGCGATGAAGTACAGCGCGGCGACGTACCGTTCCGTCTACTTCTCCTTCAACCTCTACTACGTCCAGGAGGCCGCGCGCCGGGCCGGCATCGCTCACCGGGCGCTTCTCTGGCTCTCGGCTCCCGATATCGCGCAC
This sequence comes from bacterium, assembly GCA_017885175.1. Classification (GTDB taxonomy): domain Bacteria; phylum Krumholzibacteriota; class Krumholzibacteriia; order Krumholzibacteriales; family Krumholzibacteriaceae; genus SSS58A. The sequence continues at coordinate 4,416 of JAFNGP010000098.1, read as the reverse complement.
GCACCGCTGCACGATACCGAGAATACGAGCGATCCGTACCGGGTCGTTGCGCAGGTATACTCCGAGACGCTCGATCCCGGGCGAATACTCATGAGGTATGACGTCGGCTCGGGCCCCGTCGTCGTCACCATGACGCCGACGGCGAACCCGAACGAGTACGAGGCGGCGATCCCGGCGCAGGCGAACGGCACGCTGGTGCAGTACTACATCAGCGCCGCCAACCTCGACGGCTCGACGACCTACCACCCGGCCGGCGCTCCCGGCGTGAAGCACACGTTCCGGGTCACGACCGACGGCACTCCTCCGACGATCGTTCACCTGCCGCTCTCGAACACGGCGGATCTCGCCGGGCCGTACATCGTCATGGCGACGATCACCGACAACGTCGGTGTCGATCCGGCTAAGGTCACCGTCGTGTACAACAAGAACGGCGGGGCGAACGTCAGCGTGGCGATGGCGGCGATGGGCGGGGACGTGTACCGCGCGGAGATTCCCGGTCCATCCGTCATTGGGGATGCGTACAACTACTACATCCTCGCGAGAGACGTGGCCGGGGTTCCGAACACGGGGCGCGATCCGGCGACCGGTTTCCATACGTTCACGGTCGTCGATTACTACTCGTGGGACTTCGAGACTTCGAACGGCGGCTTCGCGGCTACCGGGCAGGACTGGGAGTGGGGCGTGCCCACGACCGGGCCCGGCAGCGCGCACTCGGGCACCCAGCTCTGGGCCACGAAGCTCGGCGGCAACTACTCGGTGAGCTCGAACTCGAAGCTCGACCTGCCGCCGACTACGGTGCCGGGCAGCAAGCCGTACGCAACTCTCAGCTTCTGGCAGTGGTACAACATCGAGGGTGGCACCGGAACCTGCTACGACGGCGGCAACGTGAAGATCTCCACGAACGGCGGCGCCACGTGGACGATCATCACGCCCGATATCGGGTACAACAACGTCGCGAAGTCCATAACCGCAGGGATTCCGAACGAGGTGTGCTTCTCGGGCACGACGACCGGTAACTTCTGGCACAAGGTGACCTTCAACCTTACGCCCTACAAGGGCCAGAATGTCGTTGTCCGGCTGCACTTCGGCAGCGATGCCTCCGTTACGTATCCCGGCTGGTACGTCGACGACGTGATGGTGGCGGGCGTCACCGACACCGAGGGACCGAAGTTCATCTCGACGACGGTTCCGACGAGCACCTGGGACAACGTCGGCCCCTACGTCATCAAGACGCAGGTCGCCGATGCGCTCTCGGGTGTCGCGTCTGCGACGCTCTACTACAGCACCGACAACGGGGTAAGCTGGACCTCCGCCGCGATGGCTCCGACGGGAGTGGCGAACGAATACAGCGGCAACATCCCCGGCCAGCCGCCGCGATCGAGGATCAAGGTGTATGTGTCGGCGACCGATAACGCAGCCAACACGACCACCGATCCGGCTACCGCTCCTGCGGCGACGTACCAGATGACCGTCATGCCGGCGAGCGATTACCTCGTGCTCATCGGCGGAACGGCGACGCCGGCCCAGATGTACATCGACGCCTTCACCGCGATCGGAAAGACGTGCGACGTGCTGACGCTGGCCGATGCGTCGCTGCCGACGGTCGCGCAGTTGAATGCATACATCGGCGTCATTGCCGAGCACGGGACGTACTTCAGCACCGCGCAGCAGACGCTGCTCACGAACTTCCTCGCGCTGAACGACGGCGTCAAGCAGCGGATATTCTTCCTCGGGAAGGATCTCTCGTACTACTCCGCGAACAGGACGTTCATGGAGAAGCACACGGGCGCTGCGTACGTGGCGGACGATCCCGGCAGCACCTACCGGTACCTGTGGAGCGCGCCGGGCGATCCCATCGGCAACGGCGAACGGTTCGCGATATCGGGAAGCTATCCCGACGAGCTGAAGCGTTCGACGACCTATCCGGGCGGCCAGATCGTCTTCAAGTATCATCTGTCGAGCGCCGCTTCCGAGGGCTTCCTGTCCGAGGAAGACATGCTCGCCTTCTACTACAAGGAAGGCAAGCAGTACGACGGTGTTTGGCCGATGATCCCGACGGCGCCCGATAGCGCGGCGGCGATGCGGTACATCGGTACCTATCACGCGTCCGTCTACTTCGCGTTCAACTTCAACTACATCACGAGCGCGCCGACGAGGGCCGCGGTTCTCGGACGCGTTCTCGACTGGTTGACGGTGGCAACCCAGGTTGTCGGCAAGGACGCTGCCGGGGGGAAGGGGACTCCGGCGATTCCGGATCAGTTCACCCTCTCGCAGAACTATCCGAACCCGTTCAACCCCGTCACGACCATCGAGGTCGGCGTGCCCGCGGACTTCAAGGGCATCGCCGAGCTCAGGATCTACAACGTGAAAGGAGAGCTCGTAAAAACGCTCCACAATGGCGCCATCGATCCGGGCACCCATACGTACCGTTGGGACGGCACCAACGACTATGGGCGCAAGGTGACATCCGGCATATACTTCAGCAGGTTCATCTGCGGGACCGAACGGATGACGAAGAAAATGGTGCTCTTGCGGTAGACGGGTCCGGGGGCTTCCCGCGCGCCGCGCGGGAGGCCCCCAACCGGCGCGAAGGAGGTGCGTCGAATATGAAACGGCTCCTGCTGCTCGCGTTTTGCGCCTGCGCCATATTCCTGCCCCGGGCGGCGGATCCTTCCGGCGCCGATAACGGGGCCGAAACGCTCGCCGGCATGCTGAGCTACGTTTCGGAGCCGGACGTGTCGCTTTGTTTCTGCGGATCATTCCGCCTCAGCGTGGAGGCTTCGCTCGGGGAATGCTACCTGGTTTCGGATGCGATCGATCTGGGCGCGTACGCCGGTCAGCGGGTGCTCGTGTACGGAAAATCATTCTCCGGCCTCTGTTCGGGAACGTTGGCCCGTCCATGCAGCTATTTCGATGTCCGGAAGATCGTGCCGTTCACTCGCACGGAGGTCGTGGCCGTCGATTGGGGATTCGTGAAATCGATCTGCCGGTGAAGATATCGGCGCGCTCCTCCGGACTACCGGACCTCTCATCCCGAAGACAAACCGTGTCGCTCCGCAGCATGAGCCCGGCGCGCATGAATAATCCTTGACAAAACGGCACACGGAGATAGATTATCAGTAATAATTACTATTATCGACAATAAGGCCGGCGGACGCATGCGAAAAACGAAACAACGCGAAGCGATACTCGACGAGCTCACGAAGCTGTGCACGCATCCGAGCGCCGACGAGCTGTACGGCCGCGTGAAAAAGCGGCTTCCCCGGATCAGCCTCGGCACCGTGTACCGGAACCTGGAGACGCTCTCGCGCGAGGGCGTCATACAGCGGCTGGATACCGCCGGATCGCAGAAGCGCTTCGACGCCGACACGGGGGACCACCGGCACATACGCTGCATCAGGTGCGGACGCATCGACGATCTGGCGGCCGGGGCCGATCGCGCGAGATGCGACGCGCGCGTCGCGAAGGGGACCGGGTACCGCGTTCTCGGGCGGCGGGTCGAGTATCTCGGGGTTTGTCCCGCGTGCGGAAGAAAGACCGGGAGGCGTTGAGATGGGCGCACTGGACCGGGAGGCGCTCGAACGGCTGTACCTGAAGTACAACGATCGGCGCTTTATTTCGTCCGATCCGGTGGAGTTCGTGCACCGGTACGATACCTCGCGCGACAGGGAGCTCGCCGCGCTGATCGCCTCGTCGCTCGCC
>JAFNGP010000098.1:0-634 GCA_017885175.1 bacterium | reverse complement strand
CTCGCGGGGGTGCGGGGCGCGCTCGGAGAATATGGCTCGCTCGGGGAGCTCTTCTCCGCGAAGCTCGATCGGCGCGATCCCGACGTCGCTCCGGCCGCCGGGCGATTCGCGCGTACCCTGTTCGCGATGAGCTGCGGGTACCGGCAGTGTCTGCTCCCGTCCCCGGAATCGGGAAGCGCGTGCAAACGGCTGAACCTCTTTCTGCGCTGGATGGTCCGGTCGGACGCCGTCGATCCGGGGGGCTGGAGCGACGTGCCGCCCGCGATGCTCATCGTGCCGCTCGACACGCACATGCACCGGATCGCGACGAAGCTCGGTCTCACGAAACGGCGCGCGGCCGATCTCCGCGCGGCGCGCGAGGTAACCCGGGCGTTCAGGGAGATCTCGCCGGAGGATCCGGTGAAATACGATTTTGCGCTGACCCGTCTCGGCATACTTCGCGGCGGAACGGAGGAGGATCGTGCAAGCATTCATTGCTGAATTCGTCCGCTCCGTCTGGTCGACGCTTCGGGAGATGTCGCCGTATCTTCTCTTCGGCTTTCTCGTCGCGGGGCTTCTCTCGGTGCTCGTGAAACCCGAGACCGTCGAGCGTCATCTGGGAGGACGGGGTTTCTGGCAGGTGTTCAAGGCGGCG
>JAFNGP010000097.1 GCA_017885175.1 bacterium | reverse complement strand
TCGACGCGCCTTCGCCCGATCGTCATGGCCAATCTCGCGATCGTTGTGGGAATGATTCCCCAGATATTCGGGGGGGCGGAAGGCTCGGAGCTCCGCACGCCCATGGCCGTGGTTCAGATCGGGGGGGTCCTCGTTTCGGCGCTGCTGACGCTGTTCATAATTCCGATCGCCTATACGTATCTCGACAGGCTGACCGTGCGCGGTCGAAAGGAGCACCGGGAAGCCCGTTGACGATCCATATGTCCGATTGGCCTATCCTGTTTAATTATAATAGAATAGGCAGCCTTTCGGTCCCCCGCCCGTTTCGGCCGTCCTCCCCGGTCGCGCCCCGGCAATCCCCGCATTTATAGTTGACATAGCCCGCCGGAGTATGATAGAATAATACTTGTCGAGTAAGTGATGGTATCTCCAACACTCAACGGTGCGGAAGGAGGTTGAGGTTACCCCCGTACTATTTTTCTCACATTAAGTCCCCGAACCTTTGATAGAAGGTTTAGGAGGTTAAAGAGATGTTCAAAGGAAAAGTGGTTGCTTTCGCTTTGATGCTCGCAATTGCAACCTCCGTCTACGCCGGCGACGTCGATGATTGCAGAAGCACCGCAGGGATTACCGGGTGCGCTCAGATGATGTTGACGATTTGTCCGGCCGGAGACTTCGAGTTCATTCGCGATGCTTGCGGAACAGGAATCACTGCTTACATTTGGGTCACGGCGCTTGACGCTGCCGGTCTTCCGATTCCGGGTATTCCCTGGACGGATTATTGGCTAAACGCCTGCGATCCCGCAAAGCAGCTTGCTCTCTGTTCGAGCCCGCTCGGCGCCGACTCCCTCACCGGAGCAAACGGCACGACGACCTTTGGGGGCCGTATCGCGGCTGGCGGTTGCACATTGACTCAGGGCATTTGGTGGGCCATTCAGGGCAAGCCCCTGAAGGGTCCGTATCCGACCTGCACCAGCAACGTGTGCTTGAATATCATTGTGAAGAGCCCGGATCTTACCGGCGCCGGTGGCAAGCCGGACGGCGTCATCAACCTGTCCGACCTGGTTCCGTTTGGCGGAAGCTACAACAAGAACCTCGGTCAGGCCGGTTATAACGCGTGCTGCGACTACAACGATGATAACAAGTGCAACCTGAGCGACTTTGCTTACTTCGGAACGCACTATCAGCACAAGTGCTAGTGCCGGCAAGGCCGTTAGGTTGATTATCTAGCTTCCGGAGATGGTATGCATCTTGGGTCTGCAAGCAAGGGAGTTGGATTAATGAGGAAGCTGCTTCTTGCATTCGCAACGGCTCTCCTGATACCAGGGATGCTGGGTGCGGCGACGCTGGGAGCGTATTTCGAGACGCCGTCCAGGATGGCGGACTCGCCGGCGCCGTTCTCGTTTTTTGACGTTTATCCGCCTATGATAGGCCCGCATCCCGATAGCGGGGAGATCCGCGGAACGTTCGCGCCTGAAAACGAGCTGTTTCCGATCGTCGGGTTGACCTCGATCATTTGTCCCGAACTGGTCGGCACGCAAGAAGAAAGCTGGGGTGCGATCGAGTCTCTGTACAGATAGGGTTAGGGTTTGTGGCTGGATGGACGGAAACGTCTCATCCAGCCACCCTGAACCCTCGAAGGTAGTTCGAGCCAAGTGTTGAGACACCCAGGAGAGGAGGCCACAATGAAGAAGGCGTTGCTAATTGCTGCTGCGGTTATGTTCGTGGCTAGCTCCGCGTTCGCTCAGGCGAAGCCGCCGGTCGGTTACATCGGTATTTTCGCCGATGCGGCACGCACGACCAATAGCGTTTGCCCGGCTCAGTACGGACAGTTCCAGGCTTGGATTTACTGCTTGCCGAGCGTAAATGGTCTGCAGGCGGCCGAGTTTGCCGTCTCCTCGCCGGCGACTGCGGTCACTCTCGTCACCAACCAGAATCCCCTGATCTCCGTCGCCCTCGGCTCGCTCGGCGCGGGCATCAGCGTTGCGTTCTCTGAAGGCGCATGCCAGATGGATTGGGTCTGGACGCATAACCTCGTTATGATGTCCCTGGCAGCGGTTCCCGGTCAGATAAAAATCATTCCGCACCCGGGAACCCTTCCAGTGCCGGCCTATCAGTTCGCGACCTGCCAGCTCGGTTATCCGATCGAGCCGTGCATTAACCTGACGCCTCTGTACATCTGCTCGGATGGTCCGCTGGGCGTGCAGGAAACCAACTGGGGAGCGATCAAGAGCTTGTTCTAAGAGCCCTCTTCAGACTCGGTGGTTAGTGTGAAAACGATGGGGATCCCCGAGGGTCCCCATCGCCGTCAATGGGCATCGCATCGAGGCGGGTGGGCATCATGAAACACGCTTTTCTTGCGGCAGCGATCATCGCGAGCCTTGCGGTCCCGGCGCATGCGCAGCTTCCCCCGCGGGGGAACATCTCGCTCTACGCCGACGCGACCCGTTCGTATAACGCATACTGCGCGATTCCCGGGGGGTATTCGATCGCGAAGGTCGAGACGTGGGCTTGGTGCCAGCCGGGCGAAAACGGGCTCTGGGGGGTCGAATTCGCCGTCGCCTATCCGCCCAACGTCATAGCCGACCGCGTGACGTACAACGGCGATCTTGCGACGAAGCAGGGGAACCTGCTCGAAGGGCTATCGGTCTCGTTCGGGACGTGTCAATGGAGCTGGACCTGGGTCGCGCATCAGACGCTCTACGTGAGCTCGCTCCAGCAGACGTATCTCGAGGTCGCGCCCCATCCGGTGTCCGGAGTCTTTCGGCTCTTCACCTGCAGCGGGGGAAATCCCGCGGAACCCTGCCTGAAAGGGACGAATCTCTACCTGAACGCCGCGACGGCTCCGTGTCTCCCGCCGGAGACGGCCATCGGCGCCGGGGGATCGACGTGGGGAGCCGTGAAGAGCCTTTTCGACAGGTAAGCGCGGACGGCCGCGCAGGCAGGCTTCGCGGTCCGGCTCGGCCGTCTTTTTTCGCTTGTTTTTTTCTCTTCCGGGGAATAGCTTTCGGTAGCGGGTCATCGGTCATGTGCTGCCCCTTGTGCCTCGGACGACACCACCCCTGGAGACGAGGTGAATCCCTTTGAGAAAGACTGATCGCAGTCGGTCGGCACGCGGTTTCGTGCCGGTCCTTCTCGTTCTTCTGGTCTTTGCCGGAGCGGCAGGGGCTCGCGAGAACGGGGCGCGTCTCGTTTCATCGGCCGGGGGCGCCATCACGTTCGAGGTGACGGTCCCCGGGGCCGGTATGGTTCCGGCGGCCGGAGGCACGGTCAGGCTCGTTATCGACGGATACGGGACGTTCTCCCCTCCGGGCGCCGCGGAGCTGCCCGGCAGGACCTTTCGCGTCGCCATCCCGCCGTTCGGCGAACCTCGCGTCTCGACGACGGTGCTCGAAGAGGAGCGGCTCGGACCGATGAATCTCTTCCGTGTGCCGGGGGAGAGGCTCATCGAAGGGGAAAACGGCATTCCGGTCACCGAACAGTATTATCCTCCCGATCCATGGGCGAACGGCGGGGGGCTCCCGCCCGTCGAGGCGCTCCCGGCGTCGTTCATGGGCCGCCAGAGGATTCTGCCGATCAGGATAAATCCGCTCGTTCTCGATGCCGGCGGTGCGCGGCTTATCCGCAGGCTGTCGGTGACGGTGAGCTTCGGAAACGCGGGCGCGCTATCCGGGACGGACGTTCTCGGGGAGGCTCCCCTTGGGGGCGCGTGGAAGCGGCTCTACGACGAGCTCCTCGTCAATCCCGGCGACGTGCCGAGATTCCGCAAACCGCTCGATCGGGCGCTTACGTTTGCGGCCGCGGCGGAGGCGGGGAAGAAGCTCAAAATAAGGATTCCCGAAACGGGCGTCTATTCCATTCGCGCCGATTCTCTCATCGCCGCCGGNNCTTTCGGCCGGGCTTGCGACGGGGGAGCTCGCGCTCAGGAAATACTACTACGACGAGACGAGGCCCGATCTTGTCAGAACCGTCGACGTGCCGGTCTTCTTCGCCGAAGGCGCGGGGACGGCGCCGGGCGTTTTCGACGGGAGCGACCTTCTCTATTTCTATGCGCTCGGGCTCAAGGACGACGCGGATGCGCTCGATACGAACGCCCTCTACGCCGCCGACAACGTCCTCTGGCTCGAGGAAGAGGTCGCCGGATCGCTCA
>JAFNGP010000096.1 GCA_017885175.1 bacterium | reverse complement strand
CCGATCTACAACCGGGAGCACGAGGTGGACGGAATCATGGAGTTCTACCGCGACGTGACGCTCGAGATGACGTACGAGCAGCAGCTCCAGCAGGCCGACAAGCTCGCCTCGCTCGGCCAGCTCGTGAGCGGCATCGGCCACGAGATCAACAACCCGAACCAGTTCATCCGCGGCAACATCAAGATTCTCAAGCAATCCCTCGAGGACCTGCTCCCGATCGTCGACGAATACTTCACCGCCCACGGCGACCTCAAGATCGCGAAGCTCAATTACGATTTCTGGCGCAAGAATATCATGATGCTCGTCGACGACATGGACCACGGCTCGCAGCGGATCAAGGGGATCGTCGAGGGCCTCAGGACGTTCGCCCGCAAGGACGAAGGGCTCCTCGTCGACACGATCGACATCAACACGCTCATCGAAGCGAGCGCCCGCCTCGTCCACAACGAGGTCCACAAGAGGGCAGAGATCCGGCTCGACCTCGCCGAGGGGCTGCCCGTCCTCACGGGCAACGCGCAGAAGATCGAGCAGATCCTCGTCAACCTTCTCGTGAACGCCGGGCAGGCGATGCGCGACGACGTGCGCGGGCTTATCACGGTGCGGACGCGCGCCGAGGACACCGACGTCGTCTTCGAGGTCGAGGACGACGGCATCGGCATGACCGACAAGACGGTGAAGCAGATATTCGACCCCTTCTTCACGACGAAGCGCGCCAAGGGCGGGACGGGACTCGGGCTCGCGATCGCCTATCGCATCATCGAGGAGCACGGCGGGAACATCACGGTGAAGAGCAAGCAGGGCGCGGGAACGACGTTCGTCGTCAGGATCCCGGCGAAATCCCCCGCGCCGCCGAAGAGCGGAGCGCCGCAGGCCAAACCGGGCGCCCAGGGCCCGCCGAAAGGATAGCGATGAAGAGAATCCTCATCGTCGACGACGACGTCGCCGTGACCAACTATTTCATGGTGTTCCTCGTCCAGACGGGGCTCTTCGAACCGTCCGTCGTGAACGATTCGCGCGAGGTCGCGGGACTCCTCCAGCGCGAGCGCTTCGACGCGATCCTGCTCGACATGGACATGCCGAACGTGAGCGGCATGGACATCCTGCGCGCCATGCGCGGAAAGGGGGACGACACGCCCGTCGTCATACTCACCGGCGTGAGCGACGTCGACCTCGCCGTCCGCGCGATGAAGCTCGGCGCGTTCGATTACCTCACGAAGCCCGTCGACGACCAGAATCTCGTCCAGGTTCTCGAGAACGCGATCGAGCAACGGACGCTTCGCGAGACGATCGACCGGCTCCCGAAGCGGCTCACGAGGAAGGACCTCGCGTTCGAGGCCGCGTTCACGAAGCTTCCGACGCAGGACGACCGGATGATCCGCCTCTTCCATCAGGCGGAAAAGCTCGCCGCGAGCGACGTCAGCATATTCATATGGGGCGAGAGCGGGAGCGGGAAAGAGACGCTCGCCCGCGCCATTCACGAGGCGAGCCCGCGCAAGGACGGACCTTTCGTCGTCGTCGAGGCCGACAGCCAGGATCCCGAGAAATTCCCCGCCTTCTTTTTCGGCCAGGTGAAGGACTGCCGCGGCTCCCGCGAGGAGACGCCGGGGCTCCTCGAACAGGCCGATCAGGGGACGCTTTTCCTCAACAACATAGGCGACCTGTCGCTCCCGATGCAGGTGAAGCTCAAACGTCTCATTCAGACCGGCGAGTACTATCGCGAGAGCTCGACGAGCATCCGGCAGGCCGACGTCCGCGTAATCGTCTCGGCCAAGCGCGACCTCACGCATCCCGACTACGTGAACCGGTTCTCGCGCGACCTCCTCTATCACCTCATGATCAACTCGATCAGGATTCCGCCGCTGCGCGAGAGGCCCGGCGATATCCCGATCCTGGCGGAGGTCTTTCTCAAGGAAGAAAGCGAAAAGGCAGGGAAGATAATCACCGGTTTTTCCGGGGACTGCATGGAGCTTCTCGAGTCGTACCAGTTCCCCGACAACGTGCAGGAGCTCCTCACGATCGTCGCGGGCGCCGTCGCGAACGCCGACACCGACGCGATCACCGTCGAATCCCTGCCGCTCTTCATCAGGGAGCGGATCGAGCAGGGCGCCGGCGCCGAGACCTTCATGCCGAAGAGACTCGACGATATCGTCCGGGAGCACGTGCGGCTCACGCTCGCCTATTTCGGCCAGCAGAAGGAAGCGGCGGCGGAAGTCCTCGGAATCACCCCCGGCGAGATCGACCGGATCATCGCCGAGGATCTGTCCGAGGAGTGATCGCGCCCTAGCCCTTCAGCCACCGGTCGAACCACCCGAGCACCTCGGCGTACCAGAATCTCTGGTTCTGCGGCCTCACGATCCAGTGCCCCTCGTCCGTGAAGCGAATCATCTTCGACGGGACGCCGAGCCGCTGGCACGCGCTGAACATCGTCTCCCCCCCCGTGATCGGCACGCGGTAGTCGAGATCGCCGTGCGTGAAGAGATGCGGCGTCGAGAAATTCTTCGCGTAGCGGATCGGCGAGAGCCGGTCGTACACCTCGGGCCTGTCCCATGGCGTCCCGGTGAGATCCCATTCGGGCCACCAGAGCTCTTCGGTCGAGCCCCAGGAGCTCCACTCTTCGGCGTACCCGGCGTGCGAGACGAGCGCGGCGAACATCCTGTCCTGGTCGTGGCCCTGGAGCCAGTTGCAGAAGAAACCGCCGTAGGAATCCCCCCACGCGCCGACGCGCTTCGCGTCGATCCAGGGATTTTTCTCGAGAATCTCTCGAACGCCCGCTTTGAGATCGTCGACGGGCCGGCCGCCCCAATCGCCGCGGATATCGTCGCAGAACTTCTGGCCGTAGCCGGTCGAGCCGCGCTGGTTGCAGAAGAAGACCGCGTATCCGGCGCCCGCGAAGAGCGCGTACTCCGTGCGGAAACCGTTCACCCACATCTGCTGAGGCCCTCCGTGGACGCGCACCATCATCGGGTATTTCTTCGAAGGATCGAAGTTCATCGGCTTGATGAGCCAGCCCTCGATATCGGCGCCGTCGGCGCCCTTCCACCAGTACTCCTCCGCTCCCTGCGGCACGAAGAAGGAATCGTAGAGATCCTTGTTGGCGAAGGTGATCTGCNNAAAGGCGTCCTTCGGCCCCGCCGCGGCGTCGGTATGAAAACCTCGCCCCGCCGTCTCGCCGCCGATGACCGTCTTCACCACGCCGCCCTTCGCCGGCACGACGCAGAGGTTCACGTCGCCGCGATCCTCGACCTCGAAATAGACGCTCTTTCCGTCCCCGGCCCAGAAGAAATCGCCGACGCTCCGGTCGAAATCGGCCGTGAGACTCCGCGGCTCGCCGCCCGGGAGCGCCATCAGCATGAGCTCGTAGCGATCGGACTCGTAGCCGGGCCGCCGCGTCGCGCGATACGCGAGGAATTTTCCGTCGGGCGACAGGCGCGGGTGCGAATCCGCGGCCGGATTCGACGTGATCTTTCTTACCTCGCCGCCCGCGAGCGGCACGCACCATATCTCCTCGTTGTAGGAGACGGCCTGATCGACGTCCTGCTTGCCCGAGAAATAGAGCGTGGCGCCGTCGCGGGATATCTCGTAATCCCGCCCGGCGGAAGCGAGCCAGTAGGTGAGCGCGTCGAATTTCAACGCCGGCGTGAGGTCGCGCGGCTCGCCTCCCTCGACGGGCGTGTAGTAGAGATGCTGCACCTTCCCGTCCTCGTAGGCGTTCCAGTGCCGGTACATGAGATGCTCGTGCACAACCGCGCCGAGCTTGCTCTCTTCCTTCTCCTTATCCTTCTTTGTGATGCAATCGAGGTCGGGGCAACCGAGCCAGGTCCTCGCCGCGAAGACGAAGCCCTTCCCGTCCGGCGTCCAGATCATGTCGTCGACGCCGCCGGGAAAATCGGTCACCCTGCGCGCCTCGCCGCCGGCGACCGCCAGGACGTAGATCTGCGGATCGCCGTCCCTCGCGGAAATGAACGCGAGCGTCGTGCCGTCGGGAGACCATGACGGCGTGTCGTCCCTCTTCTCGCTCGTCGTCATGCGCCGCGGCTCGCCCCCCTCGGCCGCCACGAGCCAGATATCCGCGTTGCGGTTGTTCTTGTCGAGATCGGTCGTCGTGAGCGTGTAGGCGATCCACTTCCCGTCGCTCGAGAGCTGCGGCTCGCCGACCGCATTGAGCCGCCAGATATCCCCGGGGGTAAGCGGCTGCTTGCCGGCCGCCGGAGCGGCGGATAGAGACGCCGCGCAGAAGAGCACGGCCAAGAAGATAATCGAAAGCGTTTTGGCGGAATTGAACCTGTTCATATGACCTCCCTCGTCCACGCGCATCCTTCAACAAACGGAAGATTTATTTTACATCGACGGTGGCGTTTTTCAAAGCAATTACACGCTTGCCATCCACCGCCGCTTGCGATAATAAAGGGTTATGACGAAGAAAGAGGAAGCCCGCGCGGAACGAAAGCTCAAATTCATCGAGTCGCTCAAGCGGAGACAGACACGGGATCTCATCGAGCCGCTCGCGAAGAAGATCGACTCCTTCATGGAGGGAAAGCTCGCGCCGGAGGACCTCTTCAAGGCCATCCACTACGTGGCGGTCCAGAGCGAGAAGGTCACGAAGAAATTCCGGAACCGCCCGGACGTGGTTCTCGCCGAGATCGCGATGGACGAGAACAAGTTCACGACCGAGGTCGGCGATATCAACGTCAAGGCCCGTCTCGGAGACATCATGACGCTCTTCGTCGACGCGATCGTGAATCCTGCCGACCCGCGCGGCGTCATGACGGAGGGTCTCGCGGCGGCGATCAAGGCGGCGGGCGGCGACGAGATCGAACGCGAGGCCGTCGCAAAGGCGCCGATCGCGGCCGGCTGTGCGATCGCCACGACGGCCGGCACGCTCCAGAACCTCCGCATCATCCACGTGGGAATCGCCGCCGAGCCGGGAGGGGCGAGCTCCCCCGATACGGTGAAGCTCGCCGCGTCGGCGGCGCTCAAGCTCGCCGAGGAGCTCGATCTCGAGTCGATCGCGATTCCGGGGCTCGGGACGGGCGCGGGCGGCCTCTCCCCTGACGATTCGGCAGCGGCGATCTTCGAGGCGATCAAGGCGCACAAACCGAAGAGCATCACCGATATCACGCTCGTCTCGCAGGACGAGGACGTGGTCGCCGCCTTCGCGCGCGTCCTCGAAAAGTTCGACGAGGAAAACGGATAGCAAAAGGGGCCGCTGATTACCCGGCGGAAATCTGTCGTCAATTCGATGACCCAGCGCGGTCTATTCGAACAACGATTTGATGGCGCTCCAACTCACGCTCTTCGTGCCGATCGACTGAGGGCACAGAATGGAAGTGAGCCCTTGGGCTTCAACCAGTGGGCTCGGGGGCGTCGTCCAGCAGAAAATCTGGACCTTGCCCGTAATCCCGTGGGGAGCGATGCGAATCGGCGCGTCGCTCAAGGTGCCGCCGCTCGCCGAGCACCAGTCGACCGCGAACAGGCGGAGGGTGCACAGGAGGTTGTAACCCGGAGAAATACCGTTCAGAACCGATGTATACGTGAGACTGTTTCCGTCGGTTACGGTCCAGAGCAGGGTCCCTTCAGGGAGAATAAAGCCGGCATTTGCTATGCCCGGAGGGATCTCTATCTTGAACTCTACGCCCCCAAACATGCACTGAGCGTTATGCAGGTAAATGTACGCGTCGAACATCTCCATCGGCCCCGGGCTATATACCATCTGCCCCGGATTGTGGGTAAAGTAGATTCCGATCGTCCCGGTGGCGAGGGCCGTTGCCGGAAGAAGAGCCACTACGAGCATCGCAATAGCCGCCCTCATACTCTCCCCTTTCGTTTGGATTGGATAGTCCCTGTGGAAATATAGGGAACGCTCGGCGCCGGGTCAAGCGTAATGCCGGCGCGCCGCATGCTCCGTATCATTCCTCACCCCGGGGCATCCGCCCTTTGACGCCGAAGAGCGTTCATCGCAGAATATCTGCGTCCAAAAGGTCCGATTTCGCCGTCCAATTATTATGGGGAAGGAAGAAGGAGGTTCGCGCATGAACGCCCGCGTCATCTGTGCCACGCTCGCCTTCGCGACACTGCTTTTTGCGGCGGCGCCGCCGGTAGAAGCCGCATGGATACCCGACGGTATTGCTGTCTGCCAGGCCATCGGAGAGCAGTCATATCCGGTCATAGCCTCGGACGGCGCCGGCGGAGCGATCATCGCCTGGCACGACGCACAAGGAGTGAATGAACAAATATTCGCTCAGAGGATCGGCGCCCAGGGCGATCCTCTCTGGGCGGCGGACGGCGTGCCTATCGGCGCCTCCGGCAATTCCGCGATCGAGCAGCAGATCATGGAAGACGGCGCCGGCGGCGCGATTATCGCATGGTGCCGGGTACGCTCCACGAACCCGGATAGCCTTTGGTACGATACGCAGGTCCGCGTCCAGCGAATAGATGCGGATGGCACTCCCCTCTGGCCGGCCGCCGGCAGAGCCGTTTGTTCGACGGGTAGCTCTCAATCCCTTCCGCGACTCGCCCCTGACGGTTCGGGCGGAGCGATCGTAGTCTGGCGGGACGTCAGCGGCGACATCGAACGCATCTACGCCCAGCGCGTTTCGAGCGATGGCTCCCTCCTCTGGGGAAGCAATGGCGTATGCGTATGCTCGGATGCCGGTATTGGCGGGACAACGCATCATCAGGTAACGTCCGACGGCTCTGAAGGAGCAATCATCGTCTGGGACGATGCACGGGACGGATCGAGCAGAATCTACGCGCAGCGAATCGAAGCATCCGGCTCGGCGATGTGGACCATCGATGGCATCTGCCTTACTCCAACCTCAAGCGCTGAGGCAAGACTCGTCCCGGACGGCATCGGAGGAGCCGTCATCGCATGGCAGGACTACCGGGCCGACAATCCGAAGATATTCGTCCAGCGAATCGACGCGAACGGCATCCCCGCGTGGGCGAGCGGCGGAATTCAGGTATGCACGGCCGAATCGGACCAATGGACTCCCCGCATCGCTTCAGTCGGCGCCGGCGGCGCGATTGTGGGATGGAGCGATTTGCGCGGCTCGTTATGGGATCTCTACGCGCAGCGCATTTCGCCGAGCGGTGCCGTTCTCTGGAATGCCGAGGGAATTCCGGTCTGCGCTGCCCCCGGCTCTCAGTATGAGATGGAAATGATCTCCGACGGCGCGGGAGGCGCCATTTTCGCATGGGGCGATCCGCGCGACAATCCCGAGCCCCTTAGCCCGGAGAAGATTTCCATATATGCCCAACGAATCGATGGAAGCGGCCTTCCGCTGTGGATTCCAGACGGTATGCTGCTCTGCGGAGCCTCCAATTATCGGGAGGAGCCCGATCTCGCGTCGAACGGACAGGGCGGCGCCATCGTCGCCTGGATGGATGGTCGAGCCGTCTCCAACAATGACATCTATGCGCAAGCGATCGATATAGCGGGGAATACCATCGTCGCGACTCTTCTTCGCAACTACTCGGCCGCATTCGCCGGGACCGTCATCGAAATCGCCTGGGAGCTGTCGCAGATCGATGACGGAGCGGAATTCAAGGTTTCTCGAGGTCTCGAGGAGGCCGGGCCGTTCGAGGAGATCGCTTCCCCGCGCATCTCGCGCGCCGGGCTTTCATACAGCTGTCTCGATGGAGCGTTCGAAGCGGGAGAAACGTACTGGTACCGCGTCGCTCTCCGAGTCGGCGCCGACGAGGTGGAGCTTTTCAAGACCGGCCCCGTCGCGACGCCGGCGATGCCGCTCACACTCTACCAGAATGCGCCGAATCCGTTCAATCCGTCGACGACGATTACCGTCTTCCTTCCCGAGCGATGCTTCGTCGACCTCGCGATATATGACGCAACCGGCAGGCTGGTGAAGCGGCTCGGCGAGGGTCATCGGGAGAAGGGTGCTTGGACAGTCACGTGGAACGGGCGGAATAGCGGCGATTCGCCCGCGAGCTCGGGCATCTATTTCTGCCGTCTCGATGCCGGTTCGTTCTCGCGAACGATCAAAATGGTCCTTGTACGCTAGCGCACGACGAGGAAAACGGATAACAGAACGGGCGCCGGGATCGA
>JAFNGP010000095.1:3029-4990 GCA_017885175.1 bacterium | reverse complement strand
TGCGTGAAACTGCGGGCGCATCTGTTCGCGCCGGAGGAGTGCAAGGGCTGCGAATATGAGATTCATTGCGGCGGGGGATGTCCTCTCGACGAATCTCCGCGAACGAAGAGCCCGAGCGAAGGGAGGGACGGCCGATGAAGAAACCGATGCTGCTGATGCTTCTCTGGGCGACTCTGTTGTCGACCGGCGGCCATGCCTTCGCGGAAGACACCGGGACCTATAGAATATTGAACTACCGGATCGGCCTGACTCCTCGTTCCGACGGAA
The DNA here is from genome assembly GCA_017885175.1 of bacterium. Lineage (GTDB taxonomy): Bacteria > Krumholzibacteriota > Krumholzibacteriia > Krumholzibacteriales > Krumholzibacteriaceae > SSS58A. The sequence continues at coordinate 4,723 of JAFNGP010000095.1, read as the reverse complement.
CCGTCGCGATCGATTATTATCAGAAATGGCTCGTCACCGGCGGGCACATTCCCTGGATCACGGTAGGCACGCCCAACGATAATTTTGCGATAACGGGCTCGGGCGGCCCGGTGATCAACGCCGAGGACGCGAGCGAGGGAAGCTGGAGCGGCGTGCGGCTCGATCTCGATCGGGATTACGGGTCGGGAGAGACCTTCGAAGCGTCCGTTTCGATAGTTCAGAAAGGCTTGTTCTACGCCGAAGAGCAAAGCTACAAGCTGGATTTCACGCCCGGATGGTATGACCGCGCGGTCACCGATAGTTTGCGCGTCAGCGTGAGGTTTTTCGCGAGCCTGGACTCCGTCGCCGCGGATCCCCCGCCGTCCTTTGTCGCGGGCGACGAGATGGTGTGGACCCGGTTCGGCCTCGGCGCGGGAGAGCGTTTCACGATTCGCGTGTCCTTTCCCGTCGGGCTGTTTCCGGGGGGAATAGCCGCCGGCAATCTGAAGGATGCGGCCGGGGAGAGCTCGGGGGGCGCCGGCGCCATCGTCTTTATCATTATCATAGTGGTCATAATTATCATGGTATTGAATTTCAGCAAGCGGCGCTACTCGGGCGGAAGAATCTTCTATGGTGGAATTCCCGGCGGCCGCCCCGGCGGCGGCAGATCCGGGGGCGGCAGATCGGGGAGCGGCGGCGGCGGATTCGGCGGAGCGTCGATGTCCTGCGCGTGCGCCTGCGTCAGCTGCGCCTGCGCGTGCGCGTGCGCCGGGGGCGGCGGGGCGGGATGCAGCAGGAAGCTTGAGCACGCATGCCCTGTTTGCGGGAAGGGGAGGGGATGATGCGGAGAGTTGCGCGGTGTCTCCTTTTCGCGTCGCTGCTTGTCGCGGCATGCAAGGGGGGCTCTGATCGCTACGATCAGAACGTCTCGGTTCCGAAGGGGGATCCCGCTTTCCCGCCTCTCGCGGCTTCCTGGGTGATCGACGGGGTGGGAGTTCTTTCGGATCCGGCGGTCGCGGAGACCGATGCGATCTGCCAGCGGCTCAAGACCGACGACGTCGCCGAGGTTGTCGTGGTAGTGATCAACGGCGTCAAACAGCCGGAAGACTGGGCCACTCATTACGGGCGATGGCTCGGTCTCGGCAAGAAAGGCCTGAGCACCGCGGGGGGAAACAAGGGCCTCGTGTGGTTGATACGGCCCGACGCCGCGGAGAAACTGACGATATCCGTCGGGAGGGGGCTCCCCGGGTTCACGACGGTCGATTACAGCCCGATCATGGACGGCGCGCTCGAGTATTTCAACTTCGGTAATTACGACAAGGGCGTCCTGACGCTGGTCGCGCAGACCGATCAGGTCTTGAGGAAGATAAAGGGCGGCGGAAAGTAGAGAAGAAAGGAGCTCGAAATGACGAAGGCGTCGATCGGCATCGCCATAGCGGTCATCATCCTCGCGGTGATAGTCCTGTCTTTCGCGATGTCGGCGGTAGGAGTATGGAACAAGCTGAATCGAGAGTACCAGGCGGTCGAAGGGGGCAAATCGCAGTACTCGGCCGCTCTCAACATCTGCACGGAGAAGATCAAGGGCGTCTGGGAGATCGCCAATCAGTACATGAAACATGAATCGGAGACGTTCGTCGCGGTGACGCAGGCGCGAAGCGGGTACGACACGGCGAGGGAGGCGTTCGAAAAGGCGGCGGCCGAGGGAAAGGATACCG
>JAFNGP010000095.1:0-2994 GCA_017885175.1 bacterium | reverse complement strand
TCGGTCAACGAGATCAAGACCGCGCTCGACGACTGGATCGTCACGATCAAGAATTACAACACGTACCGGGGCTCCGCCTGGCCGTCGATCGTGGGCAACTTCATGAAGAAATTCCCCGCGTCGATCAAGTACTACGAGGGAGAAGTCACGAAGCTCGACGTCAACGAGCTGAATCCGGAGAAGAAATAAAGGCGCTCATCTTGATCTCAAGATTCCGGCTGACCGGTCTGTTTCTGTCGCTGGTTCTCCCGGGGCTCGTCTGTGCGCAGCCCTATCAGATCCAGCCCGACAGCGACCGCGTCATCAGAAATGTCTTCGGCCGTTTCGATCTGCGAATCGCCGTGGGACCCAAGAGCTTCGATGGTCGTATTCTCAAGCGCGATGCTCGAGTAGTAATCGTCGACGCAAAGAGCGGGTCGGCGACAAATCTCATGACCGATACTTCCCTGACGTTCTACGATATCAGGGATGACGATAGAGGAAGACTGATTCTGTACGCCGGGAACAGTCAAGGGGGTGTCTTCGAGGGCACCTATTATTTCATAGACGGAGACGGGAGGTCAGCGAGCGTCCCCATGAGTATCGACGGGCATGATATGCTCGTCGAGAGCGACAGAATCTATGCGATGAAATACGTTCCGGAATCGACGCGTTTCAGGCAAGATCTCCATCTCGCCATCTACAGGTTCGACGCTCGGCTCGAAAAGATTCTCTGGTCCTGGACAAGCAAGGGACGTTTTGCGCTGGACGGCTCGACCTTTTCGGATAGTCAATCTTTTCCCGATGATAAGGAGAGCCTGATCGAGAGGGCGGCGAAACGGCTGCTCATCACCTTGCTGTCTCCCTTCGACATAAAATACCCCGTACGTTTTTCCTCCTGGGGCAAACAGCTGCGTCTTCCGACCAACGATTACATACACGCCAACTCGATTATCCGCGCGCCGAACGGCAATCTATGGATTTCGGCGAGACATCAGGACGCCATTCTCGAGCTGGATGAGCGAAGTGACAGCGTCGTATCCTGGATCGGCGGCAAATTCTCCAGGAGAAGCGACTGGAGAATCATCGGAGATCCTCTCGTGAGCTTCTCGCACCAGCATTCTTTGCAGCTGCGCGGAGACGAACTGTACATTCTGGATAACGGCAACAGATTCGATAATCGAACGAGTCGCGTAGTCGTATACCGCTGCGATTTCGGCAAAAGGACCCTCACCTTCCTGAAGGATTTCCCGGAACCGAACGGTTTGCATAGACCTACCCAGGGGAGCGTGCGCACGCTGGACGGGAATCATATCCTGGTGGGGTGGGGCGGATTGCTGAAACGCGACGCGGGCAAGCCGCAAAGAGGAGTTTCGATCTTCGAGATCGATACGGGGCGGGAAATCTTCGGCTTCGATCTGGATGCAGGATTGGACTCCTACAACGCAAACGCCATCGGAGCCGCAACAATCGTGGATTTGAAAATTCCCGCCCTCGAGGCGCCCCGGGCGCGGTGAGCGAACGCTCATCGCTTCGGCCTTGCATTGGCCCTGTAATTGCTATATAATAGTGCAGATATGAGCTTGATGATTCCGCTCGTTGCTCTCTCCCGTTCCTCTAAAGTTCGAGATGCGGCGCTTTGTTTCTGCAAAGGAGATACTCATGCACCTGGCAAGACAACTCGCGGGGACAAGAAATGACGCTTTGTCGCTTTTCGAGAAACCCGGAATCGCGTTTTTAGCGATTGTCCTGGCTCTGCACATATNNCGTCGTGCTTCAGCCCGACGGCGCCGAAGTGACGATATATCTCAAGGGTGACGAGTATCTGCACTGGAACGAGGATGCGGCCGGATTCGCGGTCATGAAGTCCGCCGACGGGCGGTCGTGGGTTTATGCCCGCGAGGAGATGGGCAGGCTCGTGCCGACGAGCTACCTCGCGGGTCGCGTCGATCCGCTCTCCGTCGGCCTCTCGAAACCCGACATCGCCAGGATGCGCGCGGCGATTCAGCAGCAGCCCATGTTCCAGAAGGACACGGGCGCGCAGAAGGCGCCTTCGGCCGGCACGATGAAGAACCTCGTGGTTCTCGTGAACTTCTCGGATCTCGCGATCACGCGCTCGACGGCGGCGTATGACAGCCTGTTCAATACGATCGGATACACATTCGACGGAGCCGCCGGATCGGTGAAGGATTATTACAACGAGATCTCCTACGGGACATTCTCCGTGCAGTCGACCGTTCCGGCCGCCGTGACGCTCGCGAACGGCTTCGCCTACTACGGCGCCAACGACGCGTACGGAAACGACGTCAGGCCGCGCCAGATGGTTCAGCAGGCCCTCGCGGCGCTCGAGGCCCGCGGCTTCAATTTCGCCACGATGGACGGGAACGGCGACGGCTGGGTCGACGGGCTCACGATCATTCACGCCGGCGGAGGAGAGGAATACGGCGGAAACAATTCGAACTACATCTGGTCGCATGCGTGGNNGCACGTGGGGAATAACCAGGATCGGAGTTATTTGCCACGAGACGGCGCATTTCATCGGGCTGCCCGATCTCTACGATTACGGTTACGACAGCGAGGGAGCGGGAAATTTCTGCCTGATGGCGGGAGGCTCCTGGAACGGCAGCTACGGAACCAAGCCGGCGCATATGAGCGCATGGTGCAAGAGCAGGCTCGCCTGGGTGACGCCGACACTCATCACCGGGAGCGGCTCCTTTTCGCTCTCCCAGGCGGAAACGGCCGCGCAGAGCTACAAGCTGCGGGGCCCCTTCGCGGCCACCCAGTATTTCCTCGTCGAAAACCGCCAGGGTGTCGGGTTCGATTCGGGGCTTCCCGGCGCGCAGAAGGGATTGCTGATCTGGCACGTGGACGAGACCATGTCCAACAACAACGACCAGACGCATTACCTGGTGGATCTTGAGGAGGCGAGCGGAACGCAGCATCTCGCGCTCAACCAGAACTCCGGCGACGACTTCGATTATTTCCGTTCGGGAAACGCGACCGAATTCAACGCGT
>JAFNGP010000094.1 GCA_017885175.1 bacterium | reverse complement strand
CGAAGCGGCTCAGGAAATCGTAGCCGAGCACGCCGCCGATCTCGATCTCGTCGAACTTTCTCAGGAGCTTCGAGATGGGGAACGTGATGGCGATCTGCTCCGAGAGCTCGATTCCCCCGATCGCGAGCCCCGGCACGCGCGTCATATGGAAATCGGCCATCCCGCCGGCGCCCGCTCCCGGAATCGTGCCGCCGAAAGGAAGCCCCATCCCGGCGGCTACGGCCGAGTCGATGACGGTCATGCTCGCGCCCGAGTCGAGGAGAAAATACAGCTCCCCGTCGCGGCCGGCGATGCGCGCGGGAAGGTAGATGTGTCGGGATCGATACTCGAAGGGGAGCTCTTCCGCCGGGCCGCCGCGCGTGAAGCGGTAGTCCTTCACGTCGGCCGCCGGGGGCAGGAATATCACGGGGTCCACGTCTTCGTTCACCGCGATCGAGCGGTACCGCATCTCGATCCGCTGGGCGAGCGCCGGTATCTCCGTTTTCACGAGGAACGGGAACATGACCCCCGCCACGCGGCGGTAATCCCCGTACGTTTGAATGGTGGTGCCCTCGGGCGCCCTGATCTCCGTGCGCTCGAGGAGAAACGTCGAATCGTCGAGGAAGAGCCGGGCGCTCGCGCCCCCGTCGACCCTGAGCGCGAAAACTTCGCACGGAGAGCCGTTCGCCGTGTCCCTTCCGGCCGCCTCGAGCGCGAAGCCGGCGCCTTCGAAAAGATAGCTCCGGCTGTCGATGATGCACGTCGTCTTCTCGTACTCGAGCGACGAGCGATCGCGCTTGATCTGAAGCTTGCCGTTCGGATCGATCATCCAGAGGCGCTCGCCGTCGTATCCCTGCCGGATCTTGAAGAAACCGAGCGCTATCTCGCTGTACGAAAGGCACGGCCGGAGACTCCATGACTGCGCGGTGCCTTTGAGTCCGGCCCCCATGATCTCGATTTCCGCGGAAGAAGCGAGGGATCTGATCGCGCCGACCGCCCGGGCTCCGCCAAGCGCCTCGAGGTGTTTTGCGAGAAGCTCCCCGGCTTCTCCGTCCATTGCGGGAGCGGCGCGGGCGGACGCGGCCAGTATCAACGCCGCCAGGATCGGGATGAGCGAGTTTCTCATAGTGTTCTCCTGCCAACGAACGGCCTCATGATAGCGCGGCGAGGGGTCGAAACGGTAGACATTCATTGAAGATTTCCAGATTCCGTGGTATAATACGAAAGAGAATTAGGAATAATTCTCATATGTTAGGCGGAGGGGAAATCCTCATAACTTATTATCCAGGAGGGGATGCAATGAAAGCATTGCGAATCTGCATTCTTGCAGGACTGGTTCTTCTCGCCTCGAGCAGCGGGCTTTTGGCGGATCCGTGTCTCGTCGTGTATCCGGACGCTCCGTGCACCTATCACTATAGCCCGAGCGAATACTACACGGTCGGCCCCGGGCATCCGCTCTACGACGCCCAGTATGACCGGGGAGGCGAGGTCATGCTCGAGGTCGGCACGAACGAGGTCGACATGAGCATCTATCAGGCGCCGCACCTCACCGGTTTCGTGGCCACCTACGACGGGAACGAGGGATATTTCTTCGGCGGCACGACCTTCACTCTCATAATCGACGGCTTCTCGGGTCAACCGACGACCTATCCGGACATTCTCGTGATGTTCGACAGGGTCGTACCCACGGGCTGCGTCCCCCAGCTTACCGTCGACGGGATGCCCGTCACGGAAGGCATCTATCACGCGGGCGATCTCGTCATCTCGACGCCGACGTCGAACGGCAACAGCTACTCGGACACGAAGACGGTTCTGATCGACTGGCGCGGATGCTATGGCGTCCGCCTCTGGGCGTTCGCCGACGAAGATCATGACCACAAGCGCGACGGCGGCGAATGCTTCACCGCGTTTTCGCACGACCTCACGATTCCCGTGCGCGAGACGACGTGGGGCGCCATAAAGGATCTGTACCGGTAGGGAGTGCGCCGGCCCGCGCCGTGTGCGGCGCGCCGGGTGTGGAATAGTTGCGATTGCGAGAGAATGACTCAGGTGCCGCTCAGAGTCATTCTCTCTATTTTTATGGTGGGAGCGGCGATCGCGCTTCTCCAGTCCATGTCGTTTCCGACCATGACGATTCCCGACAGCATCGCGGGGAACGAGCTCGCGATCGTGAACTCGTCGACCGGATAGGACAGCTCGCCGTTCTCGATCCAGAACCCCTGGGCGCCCTGCGAGAAATCCCCCGTCATCCAGTTCGCGCCCGGTCCCGAGAGCGCGGTGAGGAACAGCCCCTGACTCACGCTCGAGAGAATCTCCCGCGGCGTCGAGGTTCCGGGCTCGAGAGAGAGATTCGAGATTCCCCCCGCGTTTCCCGTCGTCTTGAATCCGAGCTTTCTTCCCTGGTAGCTGCTGAGAAGGTAGCTCCTGAGAACTCCGCCTTCGATGGGGACGTTCCTCCGCGCCCGCACTCCCTCGAAGTCGAAGGGACGGGATCCGAGCTTGCCCGGCATGAGCGCGTCGTCGACGACGGTGACGAGGGGAGAGCCGATGCGCGTTCCCATGCGATCGACGAGGAAGGAAGACTTCCGGTAGATGCTCCCTCCGCCGAGGGCGCCGGCGATCGACCCGAAAAAGTCGCGGGTCGTTTCGGGATCGAGCACGACCGGCACCTCGCACGTTTTCGGTTTTCGCGCCCCGATCTTGCGGAGCGTGCGCGATACGGCCCGGGACGCTATTTCCTCGATGCGCTCGAGATCGCGCGCGCGGATCGCGGTGGAATACCAGTACGAGGATTGGCGCTTCCCGATGTTCTCGCCGTTTTCGGGCTTGTCCTCGACGGCGCAGGAGAGGGCGAGCGTATGGGCCGTTCGCCGGTACGTGTCGCAGAAGCCGAGCGAGTTCGCGAACGAGATCGTTTTTTCGCTGTTCGAAAACGAGCTTCCGTCGGGGATGATCCTCCGGTCCAGGCTCAGGGCGTTCCGCTCGAGCTCAAAGGCGAGAGCGATCTTCCGTTCGGTCGGGATCGCGTGGGCCTCGGGATCGAACAGATCGAGATCCCCCTCCGCCGCGCCGAGCTCCGCGGCGTCGGGGAGGGAGAAGAACTCGTCGCGGTCCATGATGCGGGCGAGCTCGACCCCTTCGGCGATGAGCGCGGCGACGCTATCCTCGGAGAGATCGCTCGACGAGACGAGCGCCTTGCGCCGGTCGATCGAGAGCTCGATGTCGATCGTGCTCGAGACCGATTCGATGAGCTTTTCGATGGAGCCCTTGCGCACTTCGGCCGAGAATTCCATTCTTTCGAGCACGGTGACCTCGGAGGTTTCGGCTCCGGCCGCGAGGGTTTGGCGCACGGTGCGCTCGGCGAATCGCTTCATTTCGTCGG
>JAFNGP010000093.1:8610-9851 GCA_017885175.1 bacterium | reverse complement strand
CCGGTGTAGATCCAGAGAAACGCGCAGACGTTGCTCGAGGCTCCTCCTCCCCGCAGCTGCCGAACGCCGCTCTCGTCGATGAGGACGATCTCCCCCGGCTCGAGATATTTTTCGACGGTAAAATCGAGGTTCGCGAACGCGCTCGTCTCCGACGCGATGGCCCATTCGCCGCCGCGCCGCGCGACGGCGAGGGACGAATATCCCATTCGGTCGCGCGCCGCGTAGATCCCGTCCTTGTGCAACAGCAGCAAGGAGCACGAACCCTCGATCGACGCGAACAGGTGATCGATGCCGTCGACGATATCCTTCCCCCGCGTGATGAGCTTGGCCGCGAGCTCGGTGAGGTTGACGATCCGGTTCCCGCCGACCTCGCTGAACGAAAGCCCCTTCGCGAGCAGATCGTCGACGAGCTCGCGCGCGTTGTCGATATAGCCGTCCGTCGCGATGCAGAAGGGGCCGAAGCTCGATTTCAGATAGATGGGCTGCTCGTCGAGCGCGCTGATCACGCCGATGCCCTTCGATCCGCGCAGGCGCGCGCGGTCCTCGTAGAATTTCGATTTGAACTGGCTCTGTCCGATGTTGTGGATCTGGCGCGTGAATTCGTCTCCCAGCACGGCGACGCCGCCGAATTGCGTTCCCAGATGCGAGTGATAATCGGTTCCGTAAAAAAGAACATCGGAGCATTCATCGCTGGAAACAACTCCGAAAAGCCCGCTCACGATGTACCTCCAATTTGTCGGAATATGATACTGGGTTGCCCGTTCAGAGAAGTCTGGGTACATAATACCCGTTCCCCCGGAATATCTCAACGATAAATAATGCTTGTTCAATCGAAAAACGAGCCTTTAGAGTGCTGGGGAACCGAGGAGGGACTGCAATGCCGGAAAAGGCGGGAGCATCCGCTTTCGTGCCCCGGAGCACGATCTATATCGTTCTCTTCCTGTCATGCCTCGCCGCGTACCGGGGCATTCTCGGCAATTGGCTCTTCAACGACGACTTCTCCTGGCTCAAGGCGGCCCGGTACGACATGACTCCTGCCAATCTCTTCGCCTTCCGGGTCGTCGATTTCTTCCGGCCGCTCGTGAATCTCTCGTTCTATATAATGGAAAAGGCCTCGCCGGGGAACCTTCCCCTGCACTATGGCTTCAATCTCTTCCTCCATTTTCTGTGCACGGTGCTCGTCTTCCATCTGATCCTGAAGCTTCTCGGAAGCAAGCGCCTCGCCGCCGCGGCCGCCGTGC
>JAFNGP010000093.1:0-8586 GCA_017885175.1 bacterium | reverse complement strand
TCGCGCTCTACGTCCTCGCCCTCGCCTCGAAGGAAGAGGCGATCGCGGGCGTGCTCCTCGTGGCGCTCCTGTTCGCGCTGAAGGGAAAGGGCGCTCCGTCCGAAAACCCCGGCTGGAGCGCCGTCGCCGCATTCGCCGTCGCTTCTCTCGCATATCTCGTTCTTCGACAAACACTTATGGGTGGTTTTTTCCGGGAGAACTGGGGGCTCGGGGCGCACGCTCCGAGAAACGTCGCCGGCGGCTTCCTTTTCCAGCTCTACCCGTGGCCGTTTTTTTCGCTCCTCTATCCGAAAGGTAACTTTATCCCGGAGCCATCGGGCGCTCTGGGCCCCGAGCTCGCCGCGATTCCGGTCATTATCGTGCTCGTCGCCGCCGGGTATGCCTCGAGAAAAACCTACGCGATGAATCTCGCCGTCGGCTGGTCGCTCCTCGCCCTTCTTCCGGTTTCCCTGTTCCGGTACCGCTTCTTCTCGACGGCTTCCTTCAGCCAGAGCCGCTACTATTACCTGTCGTCGGTCGGGACGGTCCTCGTCATCGTCCTTCTGCTCTCGATGCTCTGGAAGGAGCGTTCGCGCGCGCGGCAAGGGGCAACGATCGCGCTCTTCGCCTTTCTGTGCGCGGGCTTCCTGGTTATGGACGCGCGGCTCGCGAAGAAATGGGACAACTTCACGAGAATGTACCGCGAGACCGTCATGACGATCGTCGAGGGCAGCGACAACTTCTCCGGATTCACGAAGATCGCCGTCGAGGGCTCGCCGCTCGCCTTTCCCTATCTCGCCGACGCGATCGCGCTCGAACGGCCCGGACGGACGGCGTTCGAGACGACGGGCGGAAAGGACGAGGCCCGACGCTATGCGCCCTGTCTGTACGTGTCCTATACGGGCGAAAAACCGAAGGTCATGCGCATGGAGAAGCTGGAATAATGAAACGCTTCTCGATAACGGGAGAATGGCACGGATCGAGGCTCGACCGATTCATCCGGGCATCATTCCCCGGCACGCCGTTCGGCGTTACCCAGATTCTACTGCGGAAGGGACTCATCTTCCTCAACGACACGAAGGCGTCCGGCAACTCGCGGCTGAAGGCGGGAGACGTCGTCGCGATCGACCTCTCCGAATTCGAGGACTGCGTCCGCCCGGCGCCGGCGGCGCCCCCGCGCTCGAAGCGCAAAACCGGCATCGGCAGGGACATCCGGGTCATTTACGAGGACGATTCCCTCCTCGTCATCGACAAGCCCTCGGGCCTCGTCGTCCAGCCGGGCAATCAGAAAGAGAAGGGCTCTCTCCTCGACCTGCTCGAGGATTACCGGCGGAGAAAGACCGGGGAACTGCCCGGAAAGACGAGGGCCCGGCGAAATCAGGACGACCGGCAGTTCCAGCTCGACCTGCGGAGCCCGAACGAGGAAACCGCAGCCGGCTCGCCGGAAAGCGGCTCGAGCGGGATCCATTTCCCCTATACCCCCGTGCACCGCCTCGACAGGCTGACGAGCGGCGTTCTCATCGTCGCGAAGACGAGGGTAGCGGCTCGCGCCCTGAGCAGGGCCCTCTCGCACGGGGACGTTCGAAAGACCTACCTCGCCGTCGTCGAGGGAATACCCTCCGCATCGAAGGGCGAGATCTCCGCGCCGCTCGCCACGATCAAGGGCGCGCGGTCGCATTCAACGATCGACGCGGAGGGAAAGGAAGCCCGAACGGTCTACACGATCGTAAAGTCGCTCCGCGGCGACCGGGCGCTGCTCGAGGTCTCGATGCGCACCGGGCGAACGCACCAGATTCGCGCGCACCTCGCCTCGATCGGACATCCGATCGTCGGCGACAAGGAATACGGCGCGGCGTCGAGCTCCGGCGGCAGACTGTTCCTTCACGCATGGAAGCTGCGATTCAAGCATCCCGTAACCGGCAGGGATATAGCCGCGACGGCGGAAATGCCGGATGAGTTCCGCACACGATAAAGGAGGACCCATGGACAAGGAGCTGCTCAAAGCCTCTACCATCGCGCTCAGGGACTGCCTCAAGCTTCAGAAGGGCGAATCGCTCCTGATCGTCACCGACACGAAGCTCCGCGAGATCGGCGAGGCGCTCCGCGACGCCGCGCTCGAGCTCGGGAACGATCCGGTCATCATTCAGACGGAGGTGCGGAGCCGGGACGGCGAGGAGCCGCCCGAGTCCGTTTCGATGGCGATGACCCGCGCGAAGGTCGTCGTCGCGCCGACCGCGCGTTCCCTCACCCATACGGCGGCCCGGCGCGAGGCATGCAAGGCGGGCGCGCGCGTCGCGACGATGCCCGGCATTCTCCGCGAAACGATGATCCGCTGCCTCAACGCCGATTATTACGCGATCGCCGAGCGCACGAAGCGCGCCACGGAGATGCTCACGGAGGGAAAACTCCTGCGGGTGACGACGGCGGCGGGCACCGATATCATGCTTCCGATCGAGGGAATCAAGGCGATCGCCTCGACGGGGCTCATCCACGAGCCCGGCAGCTTCGGCAACCTCCCCTCGGGCGAGGCGTACATGATGCCGGTCGAAGGCGCCTCCAACGGCGTCTTCGTCGTCGACGGCTCGATGTCGGGGATCGGCTCCCTCGACGCTCAGGAACCCATCAAGATCAGGGTCAAGAACGGCTACGCCGTCGAGATCTCGGGGGGCGCGGGCGCCGCGGCGCTGCGCGGGAAGCTCGAACCGCTCGGCGCAAAGGCCTTCAACATAGCCGAATTCGGCATCGGGACGAACGACGCGGCCCGCATCATCGGCTCCATTCTCGAGGACGAGAAGGTCATGGGAACGATCCACATCGCTCTCGGCAACAACATGTCGATGGGAGGAACCGTCGACGTGCCCGTCCATCTCGACGGCATCGTGAAGAGCCCGACCGTCGAGCTCGACGGGAGGCTGATCATGGACAGGGGAAAGCTCCTGATCGACTGACCCTTCGGTCTCCCGATCGTTCCGGCCCGCGCCGCGGGCTACTTCATCGCCCTGAGACGCGCGATCCGGTCCTCGATCGGCGGGTGCGTGCTGAAGAGGTTGCCCGCGCGCTTCTCGAACGGCTTGATCGGGTTCACGATATAGAGGTGCTGGGTGGCGCGGTTCGCCACTTCGAGCACCTCTTTGTCCCCGGAGATCTTCTGGAGCGCGGAGGCGAGCCCCTCGGGATAGCGGGTGAGCTTCGCGGCGGAGGCGTCCGCCAGATACTCCCGCTGCCGCGAGACGGCGAGCTGCAGGAGCTTCGTGAAGANNTGCTCCGCCGCCGTCTCCCGCCGCCCCAGAAAAAGCTCCTGAGAAAGAAGTCGCTCATCATCGCGATCGAACCGACCATTATCCCCACCATCGTCGCGTAGAGAATGTCGCGGTTCCCGACGTGCGAGAGCTCGTGCGCCATGACCCCCTGGAGCTCGTCCCTGCTCAGCTTCTGCATGAGCCCCGTCGTGATGGCGACGGACGCGTGTTTCGGGTCGCGTCCCGTGGCGAACGCGTTCGGCGCCGTGTCGTCGATCACGTACACCGCGGGCATCGGGAGTCCGCTCGCGATCGCGAGCTCTTCGATGACGTTGAAGAGCTGCGGGTAATCCTTCTTATCGATGCGCTTCGCGCGGCTGATCCCGAGCACCATCTTGTCGCCGCTGTAGTACGCGGCGAGCGACATGCCGAGCGCGACGAGAAACGCGATCAAGACGCCCCCGTAACCGGATCCCCAGTATTTCCCGAGGAAATATCCCAGCACGACGAACAACGCCGTTATCGCCACCGTGATGAAGAACGAATTCCGCTTATTGGCCGACATGGCCGTATACAGATTTGCCATTACATCCTTACGTGAAGCTCACCTTCGGCGGCGTCTTCTCGGCCGGATCCTCGACCTCGAAGAATTCGCGCGCCTTGAAGTTGAAGATCGTGGCGAAGATGTTCGCCGGAACCTGCTCGATCTTCGTGTTGTAGTCGAGAACGACGTCGTTGTAGTGCTGCCGCGAGAAAGAAATCTTGTTCTCCGTCGAGGCGAGCTCCTCCTGGAGGGCGAGCATATTCTGGTTCGCCTTGAGATCGGGGTAACTTTCGGCGACCGCGAAGAGCGACCGGAGCGTGCTCGTGAGCATGTTCTCCGCCTTGGCCTGCTCCTTGACGCCCGTGACGTCGATCGCCTGCTGGCGGGCCTTCGTCACGTTCTCGAGCACCTCGCGCTCGTGCTTGAGGTATCCCTTCACCGTTTCGACGAGATTCGGGATCAGGTCGTATCGCCGCTTGAGCTGCACGTCGATCTGCGCCCACCCGCTGTCGCAGCGCTTCCTCAGAACGACGAGATTGTTGAAAATCGCTATCGCGGCGATAACGAGCACGACGAGGATTATCAGCACTATCACGATCATCGCGGACCTCCGTTCGAAAGAGCCCTGTATATGGTAATAGAATACCGGCGCCGACACAAGCGCAACCGGACGGACCGGCGCCGGGGAATGCGAAGGGCGCCGGGGAGCGCCGCTCCGCAACTCAGAATCGAGATACCCATCCCGCCTATCCGTGGCATAATGAGAATGCGCGGGCAACTCCGGCCCATCGCGAGAAATCACCGATTAAGAATAACCCATTTACCGACAATAAGATGCGCGACTACGCCTGGGTGCAAAACCTCATGGCACACGCCTTGCTGAAAGCACTACCGAGGGGTTAACAGGATTTGAAACTTGGAAAGGAAAAGGAGGTCCGAGATGAGGAAGGTTTTCGCGCTTTTTACGGGTCTTGTCCTTCTGTCCATGCTCGCGGCATGTTCGGATGATACGACCCCGACGCCTCCGAAGCCGCACGTCGATTTCGAGATCACGACCGCTGCGGTTCCGGTTGCCTACACGTGTTCTCCGTATAACACTACCCTGGCGGTTCAGGGCGGTACGGCGCCCTATACCTGGACGCTTGCTCCGGCAAGCAATCCTCTGCCGGAAGGTATCGTTCTCACGCCCGACGGCAAGATTTCCGGTGTCATGATCGCCGCCGGCGATTTCAGCTTCGATGTGCGCGTCACCGACAGCTCCCCCACGCCGCAGTCGCTCGACAAGGTGTTCGACATGAGCGTCGACGTCGCGTCGAATCCGTCGCTCGCCGTTTTCTTCGACGGTTCCGCGAGCGTGTGCACGTCCGCCACGGCTTCGTGGACGCCGGTCAATTGCTACATCTTCATCATGCTCGATGAGGAAAATGTGAACTGCGCGCAGGCGACCGAGTTCAAACTGCGCATCACCGACGTGGACAACGCGGATCTCGACGCGGGCTCGCAGTACGCGATCACGAGCGTAACGATCCCCGAGCACGTCGCCGTCACCCTCGGCGATCTCTTCGCCGGCATGGCGCTCAGCTTCAACAGGCCGATGTACGGTCCCGAGCCCGTTCTGGTCGCGTCGTTCGACCTGCTGCTGCTCGAGGATCTGCAGAACCTGTCGTTCAAGTTCGACGCCAATCCGAACGGCTCGCTCGGCATCGCCTCGTGCGACGTCGGATTCCCGATCGTCAACGTGACCGGTCGCGAGGCGGCCATCAACTACTAGGATTGACGATCATATACGGGGTATAGCAAGGTTCGGCCCCTCGGGATTGCGCGGACACGCCGCGCATCCCGGGGGGCCGTCGCTTTTCCAGCCGCCGGCCGGCGGATCACCTCAGGAGCTTTTTCAATCCCTCGATCGCCCTTTCCTGCGCCTTGCTCTTCGCCTTCGAGAGATCGAGCGTGGCTGACGGACGCCTCGAGGTGCCCCCGACTTGAATATCGAGAACGAGGTCGCCGCTCTTGTCTCGCATGAGATCGAAAGCGGCCTTGTACCTGTCGATATCCTTCATCTGCGCCTGCACCGCGGCCGGGATGACGAGATGCACGGCGTAGTCGAGCGTGCCGTCGAATCCGAACGACCCCTTGATCGACCAGTCGCCCCGGGATGAGCCGACCTTCCAGTCGTTCGTGATGAAGCGCCCGTCCTTCACGATGAAGTTTCCCTTCCATTCGCTGAAATTGAATTCCCTGAACGGGGCGACGTCGAAGCCCGGGATCTTCGAGAGCGGTTCGAGAAAATTACCGATGCTCACGGAGCCCTTGCTCGAAAGCGCGGAGCCCGCGGCGGAGAACGCCATGAGCGTCTTGACGCCGGGGCCCGTCGCGAGGGTGCCGTTCGATTTGAAGGAGAATTTCCCCTGGACCATATCCCCCCGGGAGCTGATTCTCCCGAGGGCCTGAGCCGCCTCGATCCCTTCCGCCGAGAGATCGATCTTCGTCTCCACGCGCGCGCTCCTGCGAACGTCGGAGCTCACGACCGCCGAGCCCTTCCCTCCGGCGTAGGAGAACGTCACGGGCTCGATCCTGACGCGGCCGTCCCGGATCGCGCCTTTCGCCTCGAGCGCCGTGACGACCGCCTCGCGCGCGATGACGGAATCGAGCTTCGCCGTGAAGGCCGTGTTCTTCAGAAGGAGGAGAGCGGCGGGGCCGCCCGCCCCAGCCGTCGCGGAACCCTGCGCCTGCGCGGCCGGGGTCGCATCCTTCTCCGCGGCGCCGAAGAGCGGCTTCTGGTACGGCCGCGCGTCGAACGAGCGGCCCGCTATTTCGAATTTCACGACGGGGGCGTTTACGAGCCCGTCGAGGAGCGTGCCGGGATCGGGGATCTGTTTCTGCCCCGCGGCGAGCAGCTTCCGCGCGACGAGGGCGAGCTCGGCGGACGCGGGCATGATGTTGAGCATCGACCCGTCGAACCGGAACGGGGACGAACCGATCATGAAATCTCCCGATATCTTCTTCACGTCCGGGCCCGAGACTTCGACGCGCGCCTTCATCGAGGAGATGCGCAGCGGCGGCGCGGAAACGCCGGAACCCGGCTCCGCGGCGCCGCCCTGCGCGGCGGGCGTCCGCAGCACGAAATTGCCCCCCTCCATCTCGAGGGTGGCTTCGAGCCTGACAGCCTGCCATGCCATGCTGATCTCGGCGGGCGTCGCGGGCTTCCCCGGACCCGGGAAGAGTCCCTGCCACGCGAGCGCGACGCCCTGTCCCTTGAACACGGCGTTCATCTTATCGATCGAAGCGAGCTCCCCGGCCTTCATCGACGCATCCTTGAGATTGCCTTCGAACGAGACGTTCATCGCGAGAGGCTCCTTCGCGAGCCCTTCGACCTGCGCGTTGAAGCCGAACGTGCCGCCCGAGAACTCGACGGGGGTCTGCGGCGGCAGGGTTTCGACCGCCTGCCGCCTCTCCGGCGCGAGCTCGCCGAGCCTGAAATTCCGGATACGCTCGAGAACCGGCGCAAGCGGCTTGTCGTCCGACGTTACGGCCAGAGCCACGCGGGGCTCCGTCTTGACGTTGGTCACCTCTCCCTTGATCTTCGCCGCCGCGATATCGCCCCAGCTCACCCTCGACTCCTTGATGACGATTCTCGTGAAATCGCGGTCCCCCTCCATCTCGCCGTCGAAGCCGACCTTCTCGAGCGTCATCGCCGGCGGAGCGCCGATGGCCGACACGAGCACCGAATCGGCGAGCGCCCTCGCGCTCAGCGCGAACGTCTCCCCCGCCGGCTTCATCGAAAAGCGCGCGCCGAGCCCGAGGATCTTGATCTCGCGCCCCTTTTTTGCGTTCGTCACCGTCACCGCGCCCCCCTGGACGTCGGCGGACTTGATCTCGGGCTTCCGCTTCAGGAGCGACATGAGGGACGAGCGCACCGTCACCTTCTCGGAGGTGAATGCGAGGGCGCTCGTATCGGGAAGCGTCTTCTCGAACGAGAGCGCCGTGATGTCGACCCCGAGGCCGAACGGGAAATTGACCCCGATATCTCCGATCGACACCTTGGCGTCGAGCGCCTTCTCGACGCGCGGAACGATCACCGCGAGCAGCTTGTCGCGCGTGAGAAAGAGCCGAACCCCCACCGCCGCGACCACGAAGAGACCGACGACCACACAGAGCGTGATCAGGAGATTGCGTCCTTTCCGTGCCATACTCACCATCCCGTCATTACGATTCCCATCGTCTTGCCTGCATGTTTTCCCGGGGACTCTATCGCACTTCGGGCGGGGCTTTCAACTTGAAATGCCCCCTACGCTCGATTACTATTTCCTTCGTGGCTTAACGGGCGCCGAGTCGAGCGCCGAGGATCAGCACCATGCCGAACTACATCGAGCCCGTTTACCGGCCCCCGAGCGAAGCGGCCTCCCTCATCTTCCAGGTGACGGAAGGCTGCTCGCACAACGGCTGCCTCTTCTGCTACATGTATCGCGGGAAGCGATTCCGCGCGAAGCCCTGGGATGAAGTCAAGGCCGAGATCGACGAGGCAGCGGCCCTCGTGCCGCACGTGCGCCGCGTGTTTCTCGCCGACGGCGACGCGTTCGTCCTGCCGGTACGCTCGCTCGAGCGTATTCTCGATCACCTCTACAAGTCGTTTCCGCAGCTCCAGCGCGTGACGGCGTACGCGACGCCGGGGAATCTTCTCAAGAAATCGGCCGCCGAGATGAAGGTTCTCGCCGACAAGGGGCTCAAGATCATCTACTACGGCGTCGAAACGGGAGACCCGGAGCTCCTCGCGAAGATCGGGAAGGGCGCGACCCCCGACGAGATGGCCGAGGGCTGCCGCCG
>JAFNGP010000092.1 GCA_017885175.1 bacterium | reverse complement strand
GAGTTCATCGACGTGCTCGCGATGGCGAACGCCCTTCCGGGCCCGATCGCGACGAAGATGGCGCTCTGCGTCGGGCTCAAGGTGGGCGGCCCGCTCGGGGCGGCGGCGGCGCTCGCGGCGCACCTCCTTCCCTCGACCGTTCTCGTCGTCGTCCTCGCGACGTTTTACTTCAGATACCGCAGCGTGCCGGCGATCCAGGGAATAGCGAAAGGGGTGCGTCCCGTCGTCGTGGCCCTGCTCCTCGTCACGGTCGCGAACCTGGCGCCGAAATCGGTCTTCGCGTGGGAGTCGCTGCTCATCGCGATCGCGTGCTTCGCGGTCGTCTACTTCCTCGACGTGCATCCGATTTACGCGATCATCGCCGCCGGGCTCTTCGGGTTCTTCTATTATAAATGAGCGGCCGGCCGTGAACGCCGCGGAAGGAATCGTTCATGAATTTCGATGAACAATGCTATCTCGCCGACGCGTATACGGTCGAATTCACCGCGCGGGTGCGCGAGATCGAGCCGGCCGGCGAGGGCGAGGCGGCGGCCGAGGGGCTCCATGCCGTGTACCTCGACCGGACCTTCTTCTATCCCGAGTCGGGCGGACAGCCCGACGACCGCGGAACGCTCGGCGGGCGCGAGGTCGTCTCCGTCGCCGAGAGCGAAAAAGGCGTGCGTCATCTCGTGAAGGGGGAGCTCCGGGCGGGGGACGAGGTCGAGGGGAGAATAGACCGGGCGCGGCGCTTCGACCACATGCAGCAGCATTCCGGGCAGCACCTCCTCTCGCGCGTCTTTCTCGAGGGTTACAAGCTCACGACCGTCTCGTTCCACCTCGGCGAGGAAAGCTGCACGATCGATCTCGAAGGGAACGCGCCGCGCGAGGAGCGGCTCGACGAAGCGGAGGCGCGCGCGAACGAAATCGTTTTCGGAAACATCCCGATCGCGTGTCGAATAGCCGGGGCGGCCGAGATCGAAACCTCGGCCGTTCTCCGCTCGAGGCTGCCCGACGGGGTCGATCGGGTGAGGATCGTCGAGATCGAGGGCTTCGACAGCTCCACGTGCTGCGGCACGCACGTTCGCTCGACGGGCGAGATCGGGATCGTCAAGATACTGGGGTTGGAGAAGGTCAAGGGAAACGCCCGCGTCGAGTTTATCTGCGGCGCCCGCGCGGCGAAGGATTACGCCGCGAAGCACAAGCTTCTCTCCGCGATCGCGGCGGGTTTCACCACCGATTGGCGGGAGATTCCGCGAATCGTCGGGAAGCTCGGCGACGAGGGCCGGGAGCTGAGGAAGAAAAACGAGGAGCTTTCGCGGGAGCTCGCGGGCTTCCGGGCCGCGGGGCTTTCGGCGGCGACCGGCTCGGCGGGCGGCTTCGACGTCGTGAAACGGGTGTTCGACGCGGGGGACGCCGCTTCCCTCAGGGAGACGGCGACGAAGATCCGCGAGATGGGAAACAAGATCGTTCTCTTCGGTCTCTCGGGCCCGAGCCCCGCTCTCATATTCGCATGCTCCTCCGGCGTTCCGCTCAATATGGGCGAGATCATGAAGGCGTGCGCCGGTATCGTGGGAGCGCGCGGAGGCGGGGGAAAGGATTTCGCCCAGGGGGGCGGCGGCGACGGCGCGCGCGTCGCGGAGGCGCTCGACGAGGCGGAGCGCAGGATCAAGGAAACGCTCGGATGATCCATGAACCCTCGCAGGAAGAAAGGCGCGAGCGCGAACGCATGGTCAAAGACCAGATCGGGCGCCGCGGCGTTCGTGACGAGCGTGTGCTTCAGGCGATGCGCAAGGTGCCCCGGGAGCTTTTCGTCGAGAGGAACGACCGCGCGTGCGCCTTCCACGACGGGCCGCTCTCCATCGGGCACGGGCAGACGATCTCGCAGCCGTACATCGTCGCCTATATGACGGAGATGCTCGCGATCGGGAGCGCGGACCGCGTGCTCGAGATCGGAACGGGTTCGGGCTATCAGACCGCCGTTCTCGCCGAGCTCGCCGCCGAGGTCTACACGATCGAGATCGTCGAGGAGCTCTCCGTCAGGGCGCAGGGGCTGCTCCGGGCGCAGGGATATTCGAATATACATTTCCGCGCGGGAGACGGATCGCTCGGCTGGAGCGAGGCGGCGCCCTTCGACGCGATCATGGTGACGGCCGCGCCGGATCGGACGCCCGAGCGGCTCATCGATCAGCTCGCCGAAGGCGGACGCATGATCGTGCCGGTCGGAAGCGTCGAGCAGAACCTCGAGCTCCTCGCGCGCCGCGGCGGCGCGATCGAGCGGCGCGAGCTCATCGGCGTCCGGTTCGTTCCGATGACGGGACGCGCGCAGAAAGGCGAAGCATGATCGGATTTCTCCGGCACGAGCTATTCATCAGGCATCTCGCCGGGTACAACCATGTCGAAAGCCCCGCGCGCGTCGAAGCGATACTTGCGCGAATCAAAAAGAGCCCCGTCGCGTCGTCGCTCTCGTTCATCGAGGCGGAGCCGGCGAAGATCGAATGGCTCGAGCGCGTGCACGACCCGAAATACGTGAAGGGCATTCTCGCGCTCGAGATCGACGAGCCCGTGGTGCTCGACTGGGGGGATACCGTCGCGACGAGGGTGACCCCCGCGGCCGCGCGCCACGCGGCGGGAGCCGGTGTGCAGGCCGCGCGCCTCGTGCTCGACGGGAAGATATCGTCGGCCTTCTGCTGCGTGCGGCCGCCCGGACATCACGCCGAGCGAAACCGCGCGATGGGCTTTTGTATTTTCAACAATATCGCCGTCGCGGCCGCGCACCTCGTCGAAGGGGAAGGGCTCAAGCGCGTCGCGATCGTCGACTGGGACGTCCACCACGGAAACGGCACCGAGAACATGTTCATCGAAGACGATCGCGTGCTCTATATCAGCATTCATCAGTACCCGCATTACCCCGGCACGGGGAGCGCCGGGACGATCGGCGCCGGGAAGGGAACGGGCTACACCGTCAATCTCCCGATGGCGTCTGGCGCGGGCGATCGCGAGTACCTCGCGGCGTTCAGGAACCGCATCATTCCAGCGCTCGACGATTTCATGCCCGAGTTCATCCTCATCTCGGCCGGCTTCGACGCGCACGGGGACGATCCGCTCTCCGGCATGGTCCTCACGACCTCGGCGTTCCGGACGATGACGCTGCTCCTCAAGGCGAGCGCCGAAAAGCACTGCGGGGGGAGGATCGTATCGATGCTCGAGGGCGGGTACGATATACACGCGCTCGCCGATTCGGTCGAGACGCACGTCGCGGCGCTTGCGACGTAATCCTTTTTACAGGTTCAGGAACAACCGGCTCTCGTCCGCGCGGCTCTCGTTGATCGCCGTCACGTAGATCGCGGGGCGGTCGAGGACGGGGCACTTCGTTTCGCAGATCCCGCATCCGATGCAGAGATCGGGATTCACGACCGGTTTCTTGAGAATGACGACCGCGC
>JAFNGP010000091.1 GCA_017885175.1 bacterium | reverse complement strand
TTCCCCGTAGAAGCGCTCACGCGGGAGGCAGGATGAATATTCTCAAATCGTTCGTAAAGACGCCGCTCCACACGAAAATCTTCGTCGGGCTCATCCTCGGCATCCCGGCGGGGCTGATCCTCGGCCCGCACGCGGAAACGATCAAGCCGGTCGGGGACATCTTCATTCGCCTCATCTGGATGATCGTCGTGCCGCTCGTCTTCGCGTCCATATTCGTCGGGACGGCGAGCCTCGGGGACCTGCGGAAGCTCGGACGCATCGGGGCGAAGACCCTTATCTACTATCTGGTGACGACCGCCGTCGCCATCGTCATCGGGCTCGCCATCGCCAACGTCGCGAAGCCGGGCGCCGGCCTCAACCCCGAGGTCAAGGCCCAGCTCCTCGAATCGTACAAGGGAGAGGCGATGAAGGATCTCAGCCTCGCGGAGCAGGCGCCACGCGTCATCGACGTGCTGACCGGAATCGTCCCCAAGAATCCGATCGGGAGCCTCGCCGCGGGGGACATGCTCCAGATCATCTTCTTCGCGATCATGCTCGGCATCGCGGTGACGATGATCCCGGGGGGCAAGGGAAAAATACTGATCGATTTCTTCGACGCCCTGAGCGACGCCATGACCTTTATGGTTCATATCGTCATGAAGATCGCCCCGATCGGCGTCTTCGTTCTCATCGCCGCCGTCGTCGGGCAATTCGGCGCGAAGATACTNNCGCTCGTCGTGCTCGCGGGGCTCGCCATCCACATGGGAGCGGTCTATTCGCTCGCCGTATGGACCTTCGCGCGGATGAACCCGCTCACCTTCTTCAAGGGAATGCGCCCCGTGCAGCTCATCGCCTTCACGACGTCGTCGAGCAACGCGACCCTTCCCGTCAACATGCAGGTCACCGAGGAGAGTCTCGGCGTGCCGAAAGACATCACGAGCTTCGTGCTTCCGCTCGGCGCCACGATCAACATGGACGGCACCGCCCTCTACCAGGGGGTCGCCGCCGTTTTCATCGCGCAGGTCTACGGGATCGCGTTGACCATCCCCGACCAGCTCACGATCGTTCTCATGGCGACGCTGTCGTCGATCGCGACGGCGGGCGTGCCGAGCGTCGGGATCATCACGCTCACCATGGTGCTCACGTCGGTCGGGATACCGCTCGAGGGAATCGCGCTCATCCTCGGCGTCGACCGTATCCTCGACATGTGCAGAACGGTCGTGAACGTCACCGGCGACTCGTCGGCGGCGGTCATCGTGGCGGCGACCGAGGGAACGCTCCGAAGAGCGGAGAAGAGCGAATGAAGCGATTCTGGGTCATACTGCCCGCGGGGTTCATCGCGGTCGCCCTTTTCGCGTCGTTCCTCAAGATTGGCGCGCTGTGGGGGATCGGCGCGTGGGGAGCGCTCTCCCCGCTCGTCGCGCTCGCGCTCGCGATCGTCGTCGTTCCGCAGATGTTCGTGAAATCGGCGCCGGATCCGTTCCGTTGTATCCCGCGCATGCGCTCGCGCACCGCGCGATTCGCCACGGTCGCGGCAGTATCGGCGCTTCTCCTGTGGCTCCTTCGGTCCCGCACCGAGCTCTGGGGGGAGCGGTTCTCCCTGAGCGCCGCGCTCGAAACGGGCGCATACCGGCCCGAAGCGCCGCTCGGGACGTTCATCCAGCACGCGATCTACCGGTTCATGAACGGCGTCTTTCTCTCGAACGCGGATTCCATTCTCACCTTCACCAGCGTCTTCGCGGGCGCGATCTACGCCGTGCTCGCGATCCGCGCGGCGGGACTCCTTTTCGGCGGGGACGAAACGGACGGCCTCGAACGCCCCGCGGCCGCCGTGCTTCTTTCGGGCGGCTTCGTCGCGCTCTTCTTCGGCGCCGGCGGCACGGTCCAGATCGCGATCGTCGCGACGCTCGGCTTCGTTACGGAATCCATCCGCTTCCTGAGAGGCAGATGCCCGCTCGCGCTTCCCGCCGTCCTGCTCGCCGTCGCTATCCTTTCGCATTTCTCGGCCGCGTTTCTCGCGCCCGCCTTCGTCTATCTGCTCGTGCGCGGGGATCGGGCTCCCGGCTCGCGAAAGCGATCGCTCGCCGCCGGCGCCCTGTTCGTTCTCTGTCTGGCGGCCGCGGAGATCGCCTATGCGATGATCGCGAAGAGGCCGGGACTCGAGCAGGCGGTTGCGTTCGGGATGAGGCTCTCTTTCGGCCGGCACGCGCTCGCGAACGCTCTCAACGCGCTTCTGATCGCGGGACCCGCTTCGGTCGCGGCGGTCCTTCTCCTCGCGGCCGGCGCCCGGAAAAGGGCGCAGGACGCCCCGCCCGGCGCCGCCCCCGGAGAGCGCGCGTTTCTTGCGGCGTGCGCCCTGGGCGCCCTCGCCGGATTCATCCTCGGCGCGGATCTCGTCGACGGGGGCCTCGGATGGCCCATGCTCGCCGTGACGGGACCGGCGCTCTCGATCTGTGCGCTCTGGGGGCTCGCGCGCGAGTTCGCCCGGACGGAGCGCCTCAAGCGGGCCATCCTCGCGCTGTTCTTCGCCGGCCTCTTCCACACGATCCCTCTCGTGCTCGTCGACATGTCGCCGCGGCTGGCGGAAAAGCGCCTTTTCGGACTCGATCTCGCTCCGGGCCGGGCGGAAATGATCATCGCCGATTTCGCCCTCGAGCGGGAAGAATTCGAAAAGGCGCGCGCGTGGTATCTCGCCTCCGCGGAGAAGAATCCTTCGAACGCTCTCGCGAAATCGCGCCTCGGACGGATCGCGATGAAGCGGGAGGAGTACCCGGAAGCGATAACGCATTACCTCGGCGCCCATGAGCTCAGACCGGACGGAGAGCGCGAACGACTGGATCTCGCGGAGGCGCTCATCGCGAATCGCTGGTACTCCGAGGCGATCGCCCAGCTCGAAACGCTCACCGTCGCCCATCCCGAGAGCGTCGCCTTCTGGAAACGGCTCGGATTCGCTCTCAACAACGGCAACCGCTACGAACCGGCCGTCGCCGCCTACGAAACCGCGCTCGCCCTCGAGCCTCGAGACGAGCAGAACGTCCGGAATCTCGTCTCGGCGCTCCTCAACAGGGGCGCGGAGCTTCAAACGGCGAACCGGCTCGACGAAGCCAGGGCGCTGTACGAGCGCGCGATCGAGACCTACCCCCACGATTGGAGGGCGTACAACAACCTCGCCACGATCGAGATGAAACTGGGGCGCGCGGAGAAAGCGCGCGAGATCCTCGCCGGGGCGCTGACGCTCTACCCCTACGAATCGAGCCTTCACTTCAACATGGGGATCGTTCTCGACAAGCTCGGGAAATACAGGGAAGCGCTCCACCACATGCGTCTCGCGCGCGATTTCGACCCCGTCTATTCGGCGGCGCCGATGCATATCGAGAGGCTCGAGAAGAAGCTGGGGATCTGGTATCCCTCCCGGCCGGACACCGCGGCGAGCCCGATCGAGGACCCGTGAGAAACGTCAGCGTTCCGGCGGCGGCTGCGCCGCGTTCTCCAGGCCCGCGAGCAGCCCGGCCGCGAGCGCCCGGTCGCGCGCCGAGGCGGGGAGCCTCAGGCACCGCTCGAGAATCTCCCGCACGCCGTCGGTCGATCCGCGCTTGATCCTGCTCTCCGCGAGCGCGAGGCAGACGTCGGCGCGGTTCGCGTCGTACCGGTAGGCGAATGCGGCGGCCGTCTCCCGCTCATCGATGCGGGCGCGTCTCGCATAGAGCCCGTCGAGCGTCTTCCACGCCGGATAGAAATAGAATATCCGCAGCGCCTCGACGAGAGCCCTTTCCCCCTCGCGTTCGCTCCCCTGCAGGACGAGCCTTTTCCCCCTCGCCGAGAGCGCGTATATCCGCATCACGGAGCCGTAGAAGCGGTCGATGCCGCCGCTCATGCTCCAGAGAAGATCCTTCTCGTAGAAGAGCGGGGATCGCGGCCAGGCGCGCGGGCTCGCCGTTCTCCCCACCCGGAAGACGCGGTACATCTCGTTCTCGTACGCGAGATCGAATCGCGCGAGCCTTTCGGGCTCGAACATGAGGCGATACGCCGCGCAGCCGGGAGGCATGTTGACGAGCCCCGCCTGGTAGAGCGGGGAGTCCTTCGTCGGATCGCACCCTACCGCGCAGCTTACGAGGAGATAGTCGCTCGATTGCTCCGCGCAGAACCGGTACAGATCCTCCTCGCTCGAGTAGAGGGACGCGAGCAGCCGCTCGGCCTTGCGTCTCAGCCGCGGGGATTCGAAGAAGTTGTTGAGGTTCGTCGCGCGCCCCGTGTAGGTGAGCACCTGCGGGGAAAGGTAATGGAGCGACATCACGACCGCGCCGGGCTCGACGTTCCCGCGCACCCAGGCGAGGAGATCCCCCTCGACGTCCCTCGCCTCCGGGTAGACCGTGAACCTGGCGCGCGCGGGCACCTTGATCGTCCGGGCGATCCGGCGCCAGTAATCGCGTTTCCCCTCCCAACCGAAATCCTGAAACAGAAAGACCGCGAGGACGGCGATCGAGACGAGAAACGCGGGGGTCGCGAATCTACGGGGGCTCCGGGTCTGCAGAAACAGGAAGACGTTGCCTCCCGCCGCGATCGCGGCGAAGAATCCGAACAGGGGAAGAAGCCGCTGCATAAGGAGGAACAGGAAAAAGAAAACGGCCAGAAAGGCGAGGACGATCTGCGCCTCGGACTCGCGCCGCCGGGCCCGCCAGACGAGAAGCGTAAGGGGGCCCGGAAGGAGGAGCAGCGCCGGCAGCGCGAACACGAAGAAGTGGAGCGCGTCCGGGGAGTTGAACGGTCCCACCCAGAAGGCCCGGGCGTCGAAGGGAAGAAGCCGCGGATCGTCCGGTTTCCTCAGGTACCGCAGCTTGTACAGCACGAGATCGAAGAAATGCGCGTAGGAGGCGAAGTGCTTCCCCGAAAGGATGCCCGGCGCAATGACCGCGGCGACGGCGAGCGCCGCGATCGCCGCCTTCGCCGCGCGGGGGCTTGCCGCGTCCGGCTTCGCGCCCTTCCCCGCCCGCCGCGTCCGACGCCCGATAATGCGCGGCGCCAGGAGATCGACCGCGAGGACGGCGGCGGCGAGCGCCGCCGGTATCGAGAGCAGGAACCGGCTCTCGCGAAGGAAAGGAACGATCGTGCCGGCGGCCGCGACGGCGCATACGAGCAAACGCGCCGCGCGGCGTTCGCAAGAGGTCGCGTCGACGACGATCCCTCGAAAAAGGACGAAAGCGAGAAACGGCGCGAGATAGAACTGCGCGCCCTGCCATGACGCGAGCGCCGCGAAGAGAAAAACGCCCGAAAGGACCGGCATCGCGGCGCCGCCTCCCGCGCAGGCCGAGACGTAGAAGAACAGGTGAAAGGCGATGAGCGGCAAGGCGACGTTCTCCCTGATATAGTCGAATCCGCTCGAGCGCGCGACGAGCGGGAGGGCGGCCGCGAAAAGGAGCGCGGTGAGAAGACCCGCTCCGAGGCTTTTCCAGAGCCTCGCCGAGAGGAGCGCAAGCGGCAGAATCGCGAGGGAAAAGAAGAACGCGGTGAAGTACCGTATGAAGACCGGCAGTTCGGGTTTGTGGCCCGGGATGAGCCGATAGGTCCAGCCCACGAGGTATTCCATCGCGGGAGATGTTTCGCGGAACACGCGAAGCCCCTCGGGCCACTGCGCGCGCACGTCGAGGGCGGGAATCGGCTTTCCCTCCGCGACCATCTCCGTGTACCGGAGATGAGCCGCTCCCTCGGCCGCGAAGCGAGGCTGCTCGATCCGCGCGCGATACGCCGCGCGCGTGACGTTGGCGAGACAGAAAAGCGCCACGAGCATAACGATAAAGAGCTTTCGATCCATCGGATTCTCCCGGAGCGGGCTTCCTTCGATCTCCCCGCGGCCTCTTCGAGACGGGCCGGCGCCCGAAACGCGTTGAAAACGCCGTTCCATTCTGCCATAATGGCCGCGCGCGCTCAAGCACTCGTTCGGGAGGTTCGAGAGGAGGGTTCCATGAGGGCCAAGGCGTTCGTTCTCATCAATCTCGCGGCGGGCGTCGCCGGGGAAGTGTACAGCACGCTCTCCAAGATGCAGCACGTCGAAATCGTGCACGCCGTATCGGGACCTTACGACATGATCGCCGTCGTGGACGGATCGACGTTCAACGAGATCGGCCGGTTCGTCATCGAGAAGGTCCAGACGATTCCCGGCGTCCAGAA
>JAFNGP010000090.1 GCA_017885175.1 bacterium | reverse complement strand
ATGATCGCGATGCGGTCGCAGAGCTTCTCCGCCTCCTCGAGGTAGTGCGTCGTGTAGATCGCGGTCATGCCCTCCGAGACGCCGTCCCTGATGATGTCGAGGATGTTGATCCGCGCCTGCGGATCGATGCCGAGCGTCGGCTCGTCGAGGAGGATCACCTTCGGCCGGTGAATGAGCCCCGCGCTCAGGTTGAGCCGGCGCTTCATGCCGCCGGAGTATTCGCGCACCGGGTCGTCGGCCCTGTCCGCGAGCCCGACGAGATCGAGCACGCGGGCGGCCTCCTCACGGAGCTTCTTTCCCGAAAGACCGTAGAGCCCGCCCCAGAAGCGGAGATTCTCCCTGCCGCTGAGCTCCTCGTACAGCGCGATGTCCTGCGGGACGACCCCGAGCATGCGCCGGACACGGCGCCCTTCCTTGCGGATGTCCATGCCGGAGACGCGCACCGATCCCGAATCCGCGTTCAGGAGCCCGGCGATGATCGAGATCGTCGTCGTTTTGCCGGCGCCGTTCGGGCCGAGCAGCCCGAATATCTCTCCCTCGTTGACGGCGAAGTCGACGCCTCCGAGCGCGTGGATGTCGCCGAACGATTTCACGAGCCCGCGAACCTCAATCATCGCAACCCCCCTGAAATTCGGTTGCCTCATAATACCACATTCTCTACAATGCACATACGTTTGCGCGCCGAAAAAGATTCCGCGAAACGGCGACGGTTCCCGGCGAAATGGGGGTATCATGAAATTCTTGATCGGCATCCTCGTTATCATTCCCTTCATCCTGGCGCCGCTCGCGGGCACGGCGTCCGCGGCCGACCAGCGCGGAATCACCTTCGACGATCTCATCTCGTTCGGGAGAATCGGCGGCTTCGCCGTTTCTCCCGACGGAAAGCTCGTCGCATTCGAGCTCACCCGGTTCGACAAGGGCGACAACTCGTCGAACACCGACATCTATCTCGTTCCCGTCGCGGGGGGAAAGCCGTGGGCCTTCGTGCGAAGCGACGCGGACGACTCCTCTCCGGCGTGGTCGGCCGACGGAAAACGTCTCGCGTTCCTCTCCGACCGCGGCGGCACGTCCCAGGTATGGGTCATTCCCGTCGACGGCGGCGAGGCGAAGAAGGTCACCGATATCCCGACGGGCGTGTCGAATTTCGTCTGGTCCCCGGACGGGCGCACGATCGCGCTCACCTCGAGCGTGTACCCCGAATGCGCGGATATGAAGTGCAACGAGAAGATGCTCGACGACGCGAAAAGCTCCAAGGTCAAGGGCCGCCTCGTCGATCATCTTCTGTTCCGCCACTGGAACAGCTGGCGCAACGGGAAATGGAGCCATCTCTTCGTCGCCGACATCGACGGCTCCTCCCTCGCCGAGGTGAACAAGGGGCGCACCGACGTGCCGCCGATCGCCCTCGGCGGCGACCGNNGACGTCGACTTCGCGCCGGACGGGAGCGAGCTTTGCTTCGTCATGAACCCCGATTCGTTCCCGGCCGCTTCGACGAACAACGACCTCTACGTCATGAGCCTCCCCGGCGGCGCCCCCGCCCCGATCACGGCGTCGAACCGCGGGAACGACAATAACCCCCGCTACTCGCCCGACGGGCGCTTCATCGCGTACCGCTCGATGCCGAGACCGGGCTTCGAGGCGGATCGCACGCGGCTCATGCTCTACGAGAGAAAAACGCGCGCCATCTCGAACCTCACGGAGAGCTTCGACTACGCCATCGACGACTTCTCGTGGAGCGGCGATTCGAAGACGCTCTTTTTCTCGGTCGAGGACCGCGGGCGGCGCGCGACGGGAAAGGTTTCGATCCGGGGAGGGGACGCCGCGCTCGTCATACGCGGCGGCTACGACACGAAGTTCGCGCTGACCCCCGACGGAAAATACATCGTCTTCGCGCGGCAGAGCGCGACCAGCCCGGTCGAGCTCTATCGGGCCACGACGAAGGGAAAAGATATCACGCCGCTCACCGCAGTCAACGCCGAAGCGCTCGCCGGCCTCGCGATGAATCCGGTCGAGGAGTACTGGTACGACGGCGCCCTCGGCGCGAAGATACACTGTTACCTCGTGAAGCCCCCCTTCTTCGAGGAGGGCAAGAAATATCCGCTCGTTCTGCTCATCCACGGCGGACCGCAGGGATCGTTCGGAGACGATTTTCATTACCGGTGGAACTCCCAGATGTTCGCTTCGCCCGGATACGTCGTCGCGATGCTCAACCCTCATGGGAGCACGGGCTACGGCCAGGCGTTCACGGACGAGATCAGCGGGGATTGGGGCGGCGCGCCGTTCGAGGACGTCATGAAAGGGGTCGCCTTTTTGAAATCGCTCCCCTTCGTCGACGGAACGCGCGTCGCGGCGGCCGGGGCGTCGTACGGCGGCTATATGGTCAACTGGCTCGAAGGGAATACGGACGGCGTGTTCCGCTGCCTCGTCTCGCACGACGGCGTGTACAACCTCGAGAGCATGTACGGCGGGACGGAAGAGCTGTGGTTCCCCGAATGGGAGTTCAAAGGGACTCCCTGGACCAATCCCGAGATGTACGCGAAATGGTCGCCGCACCGGTTCGCCGCGAACTTCAAGACGCCGTGCCTCGTCGTCCACGGCGAACAGGACTTCCGCGTTCCGTTCACGGAAGGCCTTCAGTTTTTCACGGCGCTTCAGCGCAGGGGCGTGCCGTCGAAGTTTCTCTATTTTCCCGACGAGGGACATTTCGTGCAGAAACCGCTGAACGCGGAGCTATGGTGGGGAACTCTGCACGAGTGGTTCGCCGAATACCTGA
The DNA here is from genome assembly GCA_017885175.1 of bacterium. Lineage (GTDB taxonomy): Bacteria > Krumholzibacteriota > Krumholzibacteriia > Krumholzibacteriales > Krumholzibacteriaceae > SSS58A. The sequence continues at coordinate 10,144 of JAFNGP010000090.1, read as the reverse complement.
AATAGCGGCGAGGGCGCGGGAATGCATACGCCCCACCCAAAAGAAAAACCGGAAAAAGAATCCAAATGAAGGGGTCACGCGGGCCGCCTTCCTCAGAACTTTTTCCGGTTAATCAGAACAGCCGCAGTATCCCCTCGCCGACGGCAACGGCCTTCCCCGAAACGGTGACTCCCTCGATCGTCCCGCGCTCAGAATTGACGTCGACGGAGATCAGGCTCGGCCGCTGAATCTCGATTCCCTGCTCCACGACCATATGAAGCTTCATGGGGAACTTGAGGATCCGGGCGAGGTAGCCGCCGAGAGCGCCCGCCGCGGATCCGGTCGCGGGATCCTCGACGACGTTCGATTTCGGCGTGAAGAGCCGCGCGTGAACGCTCGGCCCCTTTCCCTGCAGACGGGCGAATATATATATCGCGTGGACGTTGTGGCGCTTGATCACCTTGACCGCGTCCTCGCCGTTGCACCGGGCGCTCTGAACCGCCTGCAGCGTCGTCGCCTCGACGATGAGGAAATCGAGACCGTTCGATACGACCCCTCCGCCGAGGATGTCGTCGGCGGTCACGCCGAAGGCCCGCGCGGCCTGCTCCCTGTTCTGGAGCGCCGAGCCGAACACGGGGAGCGGCTGATGCATCGCAAGCGAGTGAATCTTCTTTCCCTTATATTCGATATCGATCTCGATCGGACCGACGCCGAGCTCAAGCGATATCTTTTCCAGCTTCTTTCGGGAGCGGGATGCGAGCACGAAGGCCGTTCCGATCGCCGGATGGCCGGCGAACGGGATCTCTTCCGACGGCGTGAAGATGCGCAAGCGCGCGTCCGTTCCGGCGGCCTTTGCGGGATAGACGAATGTCGTCTCGGAAAAATTGATTTCTCTCGCGATCGCGAGCATCTGGTTCGCGGTCAGCTGGCCGGGATTGTGGAATACGGCAAGCTGGTTCCCGCCAAGGGGCTTGTCGGTGAAAACGTCGACATGATCGTACTTTAGCTCTTTAGGCATGGCCTTTCCTTTACAGCTAAACGTATTTCCCTGGACCCCCGCTTCCGCATCTTACCAGAGAGGCGAGAAAAGCAAAAAGGAAAAAAACGAGGATTTGGGGGCCGACCCCCGAAAAATCTCTTTTTCTCTTGCAGCGCCGGCCCGATGAGATATATTTACCTATCGATGCAGGAGTTAGACGGTTTTTTCCAACGGAGGTGACAAGGAGATGAAACCCAGCCATTTGTTGCTAGTTATACTGTTATGCGTGCTTGCGACCTCGTTCGCGGGCATCGGGTCCCTTTGCGCCCAGGAAAAGGGTGGAAATCCTATGGTTCTCGTGAAAACAAGCATGGGGTCGTTCAAAATCGAGCTCTTCCCGAAGGAAGCCCCCGTCACCGTCAAGAATTTCCTGAACTACGTCGACAAGAAATTTTACGACGGAACGATTTTTCACCGCGTGATGCCCGGATTCGTCATCCAGGGGGGCGGATTCGACAAGAACATGATGCAGAAGTCCACCCTNNACGAACGATATCAACAGCGCCACGAGCCAGTTCTTCGTCAATCTGAAGAGCAACGTGGCTCTCGACCACGCGAGCGAAGCGCAGTTCGGCTACGCTGTGTTCGCCAAGGTCGCGCAGGGCATGGACGTGGTCGACAAGATCGCGGCCGTCAAGACGGGAAACAAGGGACCGCACCAGAACGTTCCCGAGAAGCCGATCATCATCGAATCGATGACACGGGTCCTGACCGAGAAGGCGGAGGAACCCGCGCCGAAGAAGTAAGCACACGTTGCCCGCGGGCGGTCTGTGCAGCGAGCCGCCCCATGAGCGATTCTAATAGCGATCCGGGCGGCCCTCGTCGAGAGCCGCCCGGTTTTCATTTCATGAGAATTCCACGGAAGAATCATACGTCGAGCGGAATCCAGACCGAGAACTGCGCGCCCCATTTGGGATCGCTCTTGCAGAGAAGCTTGCCGCCGTGCCCGGAAACCACCTTTCGCGATATCACAAGACCGCTTCCGAACCGGTCGAGGTTCGCGATCCCGTCGTCCCTCACGTCGATCACCAGGTATGAAGACGCGTCCGCGCTGCGTGCGGGGCGATTCCTTCGGAGATCCGCCTCGTCCCCCGCGCTCGCGCGGGAATCGTCCATGTCGACTCCGTCCTCTTTCCCGGGAGGCTCCTCGGAGACACGGATCGTCACCGCGACGGTTCCGTCCCGCTCGACCGCATGAACGGCGTTGTCGATCAGGCTTCGAATCGCGACCGCGAGCTTGCCGGGATCGATGAGCGCCTTTCTGAATCGCGCCCGATCGTCGAGGTCGACGCGCACCTGCTTCTCCTCGAGCTCCGGCAGCTTCTCGCGCAGAATATCCTCGACGATCGAGGAGACTTCCGCCGACTCCATCTCGAAATCGCGCGCGCCGGGCTCGATTTCGCTGAGGGACAGGACATATTCGATCTTGCTCTCGAGCCGTCCGGCCGCGTCCTTCGCCATATCGACGAGAACGCTCTCGCCCGCCTGATCCGGATCGAGCGACCAGAGCGCGCTTTTCAGAAACGCGAGCGGCATCCGGATATCCTGGACGACGGCGGCGATGAGATCGCGTTTCGCCCCCGAGAATTCTTCGAGATTCCTCATCGAAGCGTCGATCTTTTCGCGAAGCAGCGCATTTCCGATCGCGATCGAGGCCCCGCGGGCGAGCGTCGCGCAGAGCTCGTCGTCGCTTTGGAAACCGCCTGCGTCGTCGGCGCCGCCGTAGATGAGCATTCCCAGGAACCCATCCCGGCCGGCGAGCCCTATCGCGTGCGAGAATCCCGCTTCGGCGAGGGAGCGCAGCTCCGCATCGTCTTCCCCGGCCGCTTGTGCGGCATCGACGTTGAACTCGTCGAGGCGGACCGATCCGCCTGCCTCGGCGAGAGATCGGACGAACGCCGACTCGACCGCGATAAACGGAAGCACGTGGCCTCCCGCGGCCCCGGCCGCGGGGTGCGGCTCGAGCCGTCTCTTTCCGGACGAGGCGAGATAGAGAGCCGCGCGTTTCACCTTTTGTTCCCCCATGAACGTCACGAGGAGGCTCGCGATCGCGTCCACCTCGAGGGTCGCGACGAGCTTTTCGAAGAGCCGAAAGAGCGCTTCGAAAGCCGCCAGGCGCCGCTCGAAGCGGTCTTCGATCCGCCGGGCGTCGGCACGTTCATTCTTTTTGTCCGAAACAGCACGTATCATGAGATACCTCTCGCCGGCCCGGCATGCCTCAACCGGCAGAATTGCGGCCACCCGGGCGTTTTGGCGCCCCCTGCACCGGATTCACAATGCGAACTTAACTTATTACAATTACACATATTATACGGGCGCCTGGTTTCGAGGCGCGCCGAACGAGGAGGGAACGAGCAAGAACTATTCACAACAACGGGGAATTCCGGGAAACGGAGGGAAATGCAAGGGAAGAACGGGTAACAGGAAGGAATGGCTCGCGGGGCTCGCGCTCGGAAATCAGGAGGACGGCTTCACGCGATAGATGAGAATGCGCCCTCCGCTTTCGCTCCTGAATTCTTTGAGCGCTTCGAGCCCGGGAGGCGGATCGTCGAGGATCGAGCGAAGCGTCGGTCTCGCCGCGCGGAAATAATCCTCGTCGACGACGAGACATTCGTACCGGTGGAACCTCGCGTAGCGGACAAGCCCCGCCGCGTCTGTCCACGGGATGAAGGTAGCCGCGGGATTTCCCGCATAGTAGCTTATGGAGCAACCGGACTGCGCGAGTATGCGCGGCGCGGGAGATTCATTCTCGCCGATCCAGCGCCCTATCTCCTTCCACTCGAGAGGCTGGGATCGCCCCATGACGGCGTAGCGGTGAACCGTATACGGCACGAGACTCAGGAATACGAGCGACGCGAGCGTCGCGGATGCGGCGCGCCTCGCGGAGACATGAGCGGCGAACCAATCGAGAAGCACCGCGCATCCCGCTCCGGCCCAGAGCAGATAGACCGGGAGATAGGGCACAAGGTACCGGAGCTCGACTCGGAAGAGGGGATAGAACACGAACGGGAATAGGCCGAGCATGAGAATGAGAGACTCCGCGCCGCGATCCTCCCGGCGCCATCTTCTGCCGAGGAGCCCGAGCGGCACGAGGAGGAGCAGGAACGGACTCGAGAAGAGGAGCGGGAGGAGCCCGAATCCGGCGCCCATCTTGGCGGGATAACCGGATGCGATCGCGCCCTTTTGCCGCCAGAATACTTTCAGGGCGCTCTCGCCGGCGAGATCGTCGATGCGGCGCGCGGTCCCTCCGTCGTCCAGGCGGTAAACGTACTCCTCGCGGGCGAGATCGTCCTGCCAGACGACGGGCGAGCTCAGATTCACGGCTGCCTTCGAGCCCCCCGTCCATTCGCCGGTCGCCGCGCGAAGAAGAAAGAGATAGGGAATCAGCATGGCGGCGAAGAAGACGGCCATCACGATCGAGCGCCGCGTCCTCGCCGCGAGAGAAGCGCCCGATCCGGCCTTTCCCTTGAGCGCCGGCGCGAAGAGGGCGAACAGGACGAGAATCGCGATCGCTTCGGGGCGAACGAGATAGGCGAGGCCGAGCGCCGCTCCCGCCGCGGCGTACGGCCGCGTGCCTCCGTCGTCTATCCCGCGCAGGAATAGATACAGGGCGCACAGGACCAGGAGCGAATAGAGCGATTCGGTGATCGCGGCGGTCGAAAAGGAAATGAGGTTCGGCTGCAGGGCGATGAAGAGGCCAGCGAAGACGGCGGCGCGACTCCCCCAGAGCCTTCGGGCGATCATCATCGACGGAACGACGAGAGCCGCTCCCGAGACGGCGGAGAGGAGACGCAGCCCCGTTTCCGCGTCATGCGCGAACGCACCGAAGGGAATCGCCGCGAAGGGATACAGGAACGACCAGTAATCCGAAACGCCTTCGAGAAAGCTTCCGTGAAGGAAACGGAAAAGGGATTCGGCGTAATGCCCCTCGTCTCCGGTCAGAACCCGGGGAGCGCCCAGGAAAACGAGCCGAAAAAGAAGGGCACCCGCCGCGAGGATGCCCATAACGAGATAGTCCCTGCCGCTCGGCCGGGAAGGAGACGAATCCGCGTTTTCCATCTTACCGGGAGCCTTTTCCCTCGGCCTCCTTGATGGCCTTCGAGATCCTGACGATATGCCGGTGCTCTTCTTCGATTATCCGGTCGACCTCGCTCCTGCCGAGACGTTCGTCCGTTATCGCCTTCATCGTCTGAAAGAAAAGAACCGTGTCCTTCTCGAAAACGAGCGCCGACCTGAGGGCCTCGATCTCGCCGCCCGCCTTCGCGGCGAGCGCCTCCGCTTCGCGCACGGTATTGAAGAGCCTCGACTTGACGAGCGCGTCGAGGTAGAGATACTCCTCGCTCTCGGGATCGGCCACGGTCGGCAGCGACGTTCTCGGCGGGAGCTTGTCGCGAAGTCCCTTGAAGGCCGCGTAATGATGCTGCTCCTGCTCCATGAGATCGGCGAAGACCGCCTTCACGCCCGCGCTCTTCGCGAGAGCCAGCGCCTTCCGGTAGTACGCCTCGCAGTTCTTCTCGATGTCCATCGCCATCTCGAACACTTCATCGGCGCTGAATGAGATACCCATCGCGCGCAAACCTCCTTGAATTCATACCGAGCTTACATTTTCTCGAAATCGCTCTTGGGAGCTCCGCAATCGGGGCACACCCAATCGTCGGAGATCGCTTCGAAGGGCGTTCCCGGCTTGACGCCGTTTTCCGGGTCTCCCTTCGCCGGATCGTATACGTAACCGCAAATCACGCACACCCACTTGTCCATGATCGAGCTCCTTTCGATGCGACTTTCCGCGCGGCCGCTTCCGCCGCACGAGTACGTTCCGGTCACGGATTATCCACGAAAAACCGCCGCGTGAAAAGCTTTTTAACGCTTCGGCTCGTACGGAACGAACTTGTCGCTCGACGCTCCGCACACGGGGCATTTCTCGGGGGCCGCTTCGCCCGTGTGGATATACCCGCACAGCGCGCATTTCCATTTCTTCTTCACGATCTCCTCCTTCGACAAGCGCTCAATCCTCGAGAGGCTGCGACGAATCGATATCGAACCAGTAAAAGCCTCCCGTCAGGGAGCCGCGTTCCGCAAGCAGAAGCTCGTAGTGCCCATGCTCCTCTCCCGACAGCTGCATGAGGAGCTTCTTCAGCCCGGCGTCATCGACCATCCCGGCCTCGCGCGCGTAGAACTCCTCGGCCTTCATCTCGGCATTGATGGCGATGTCGAGGGCTTCCATCGCCCCGGTCTTCTCGTCGACGTGAATGCCCTTGATCTCGCCGTCGCCGAGCTCCTTCTTGCCGGCGACGAATTTCGCGTTGAAGAGCTTCTCGTACCAGCCCTCGAGCTTCACGCGATGGCCTTCCTCGTCTCCCGACAGACGCGCGAATTTTTCCTTTCCCTCGGCGTTCTTGATCGAGTCGGAAATCGTTTTGTAGAAATTCCGCGCGCCGATCTCGCGGCAGATGGCGCCCGCGAGGACCTGTCTGAAATTTCCCGTCTCTCCGCCCACAGGGCTCACGCTCCTTTCGTCATGATGCCGGTGATTGCCTGCGAATCATCGAGGAATCGAGTCCGCCTGAATCCGCTATGCGGTGTCCTTCGCCGCGTGGTACCGCGCGTAGGTGAGCGGCTCGTCGTCCCTGAAGAGCGCCCCTCCCACGACGTCCCCGACGAAGATGGTGTGCGTCCCCGCGTCGAGCTTTCGGTCCTTGACGAGGGCGCATTCGAGATACCCGATCGCTCCCTCGAGGATCGGGCATCCCGTTCGCCCGGTCCGCACCGGGATCCCCTTGAACTTGTCGAAGTCACGGCCCGAGCGATATCCGAAACGCCGGACGGTCCGGATATCGTCGCTGCCGAGAATCGAGACCGCGAAAGCTCCGCTCGCCTCGATGAACTCATGCGTCAGATTCTTGTGGTTGATTCCGATCGCGATCCTCGGCGGATCGCTCGTGATCTGAAAAACGGTGTTGCAGACCTGGCCGTTGATCCGCTCCCCGGCGACCGACGACACGACGTAGAGCCCGTAGCTGACCTTCCAGCACGCCTTGATGACTCCTTCGGTCTCTTCGGGGGGAAAGAGGAATTCGTGCTCGGCCTTGAAGGCCTCGCGCGGGGCGTTGCATTTGGGACACGTATCCGGAGCAAACAATCCGACGGCGACGTGTCCGCAGACGGAGCACTTCCAGCCCTGAGCTATCAACCGGGCTCCTCCCTATCTGCAGAGCGTGCAGGTGCCCTTGAACACGACGCCGATGTGGTCGATCAGGAATCCCTCGATCTCCTTGCGGGGAACGACAACGTCGGCCCTTCCCTCCATCATGATGTCGGAGATCATTCCGCACGACTTGCAGTAGCAGTGGATGTGAGGGCTTGTGTTCGGATCGTAGTTGAGGTAGCCGTCGAATATGTGGAGCGACCGAACCTCGTCGATCTTCTCGAGCATGCTGAGCGTGTTGTACACGGTCGAAAACGAAAGNNACCGCGAGCCGCTGAGGCGTCAGCTTGAATCCCTCGCTGCGAAGCTTCTGAATTGTCTCCTCAAATGAGATCATGCGCCCTGCCTCCTGGAATTAAGCAACCCCATTACGTTATATGGAATTGCTCCCAAAGTCAATAATTATTCTTAACAGAGTTGCGGCACAAATCGACTCCCCCCGCTAAATAATCCTTCGAGCCCGCGAAAATCCCGCTAACCGATTCTTCCTTGTTTCGTTTCCTTTCTTTCAAGATACATAAGACAGAGTTTTTTCAAAAGGCATTTTTCGCAGAGGGGCGCCTTCCTGCAGACCAGCTTCCCATGCTCCACGATCAGGGCGTGATACTCCTTGTACACGAATACGCGCCGAGGAAGGTTTCGCTCGAATCGCTCCCGGATCTCCTCGTACGAAGCCGACGGATCCACAAGATCGAGACGACCGAAGAGCCGCCGCGTGTAGGCGTCGACGACGAAAAAGGGCGCCTTGAACCCGTAGAGCATGATCGAGTCGGCCGTTTCCGGGCCGACCCCGTCGAGCGCGAGCAACCCTTCTCGCGTCATCTTCCGGTTCGCGCGGAAATGGGCGGCGATCGTCTTCAGCCGCTTCGCCTTCTGATTGAAATAGCCGGCGGAGCGTATCGCGAGGGCGAGCGATTGAACGTCCATGCGCCCGATCGCTCCGGGGCTGATCGCGCCGAGCCGGTTCAGGTTCTCGATGGCGCGCGCCGCGTTCGTCCACGCGGTGTTCTGGGTGAGAATCGCCCCGGCGGCGACCTCGAAGCGCTGGAGATCGCTTCGCGGGCCGCCCGTGTAGAGGGGCTTCGTTTCCCCGGGAGGCGTGACGGGCCACCACCGCCGGGGCCCGTGCGCGCGCCGCAGGAGCTCGTACACCTTCAAGAAACGTCCGTCCATGGGGGCAAAGTATAGCACGGACGCATGCGGGAGAAAAATATTTGACGCGGGCCGGACGAGTCCGTATTATTGTGCTACGATTTGCATAATTGATAACACGCTAGAGGGAGGAACGCGATGCACATACCCGACGGCTACCTGTCGCCCCAGAGCGCCGGGGCGCTCTACGTCCTTTCGGCGCCCCTCTGGGCGCTCTCCCTGCGGGCCATCCGCCGCAGCCTCGACCAGCGCCGCGTGGCGCTGCTCTCGCTCCTTTCCGCGTTCTCGTTTCTCGTCATGATGTTCAACATCCCGCTCCCCGGGGGAACGACCGGGCACGCGGCGGGGAGCGTCCTCATCGCGATCCTCGTCGGTCCGTGGGCGGCGCTCATGGCGGTGACGCTCGCGCTCGGCGTGCAGGCGCTCTTCTTCGGCGACGGAGGTCTTCTCGCCCTCGGCGCGAACGCGTTCAACATAGGATTCGCCATGCCGTTCGCGGGGTATCTCGTTTTCAGGTTGCTGAAGGGCGGAGCCGGCCCCGGAGACCGGCGTTTCGCAATCGCCGCGGCGGCGGGAGGCTACGTCGGGATCAATATCGCGGCGTTCCTCGTCGCGGTCGAGCTCGGGATCCAGCCGATCCTCCACCATCTTCCCGACGGGACGCCGCTCTACGCTCCCTTCGCGCTCGGCGTGACGATCCCCGCTATGGTGATACCGCACCTCGTGATCGCCGGCGCCGCCGAGGCGATCCTCACCGGAGGAGTCGCGGCGTTTCTCGGAAAATATCACCCGGAACTTTTCGAGAAAGGATCAGGTGCGCCGCGATGAAATACAGAAAAGGATGGATCGTGCTTCTCGTTCTTGCGATTCTCACGCCGATCGGCATCATTGCCGCGGGAGGCGCCTGGGGCGAATGGGATCTCGACGGCGTCGAGGAGCGCGCCGGATTCGTGCCCGAGGGAATGCGAGCGAGCGCGAAAGGCGCGATCGAGAGCCCGCTCAAGGAATACACCGTGCCCGGCCTGGACGGGAGCTTCTTCCACGAAGGGCTCGGCACGATTATAACGGCGATTGTCGGGGCGGGAGCCACCGCGCTTTTCGCTTTCGCCGTCGCACGGATTGCGGGGCATGGCCGGATTTCTTGAAAAGAACGCGGCGGCGGCGGCCCGGGCGATCGAGCGAACGGTCGTAAGCGAGACCTCGTGCCGCGCCCGGGGATTGCTCCAGGCGGTCGATCCGAGAATCAAGATCGTCGCGTTCGCGGTACTCGTTCTTTCGTGCTCCCTCACGCGGAGCGCCATTCTCCTCGCATCCCTCTACGCGTTCGCGACGCTGCTCGCGTATCTCTCGAAGATCGCGGTGAGCGATTTCACGAAGCGGATCTGGATCTTCGTGCCGCTCTTCACGGTCGTTATCGCCATACCCGCGCTCTTTCTCACCCCGGGGACGCGGATCGCCTCCCTCGGGCCGTTCGCGATCACGAGCGAAGGCTCGCGCGCGGCGCTCATGCTCGTGCTGCGCGTTTCGGCGTCGGTTTCGTTCTCCGTTCTCCTCGTCCTCACGACGCCGTGGCATCGGGTGCTCGACGCGCTCGGGAGCCTGAGGCTCCCCGGTATCGTCGTATCGCTTCTGTCCCTCTCATACCGGTATCTGCTGCTCCTCCTTCGAACGCTCTCCGAGCTCTTTATGGCGCGGAGGAGCAGGGTTATCGCCTCGCTCCCGTTCCGGCAGGAGACGGCGTTCGTCTCGCGCAGCACGGGATATCTGTT
>JAFNGP010000089.1 GCA_017885175.1 bacterium | reverse complement strand
GGACACAATTTAGTGAAATGCGGCGATCACCCCCCTCCAAACCCGGTTGAATACCGGGCATGACTCGAGCGCTTCCAAATATTATATCGGTTTACTCTTCGTTCGGCTGACGATGCAGAAAACACAAGGAAGACGCGCAACAGCTACAAAGAGTCAAACTCCGAGCTTGCTCCCGTCGCTATCATACCCGCCGGATCCGGACGGGACCTCCCCATGTCAGATGATTTGTGAGACCGCTCTATTTTCAGGTTCGGGTGCGCGGATTGTATCACAAGGAAAGTCGGAAGTCAATTGTTATTGCTCGGCCCCGGCGCCTACGGTGACATTCGCCGTCGAGCTCGCGATCACATAGATCCTGTCGTTGTTGCTCAGCGGATCGATGGGGATGATGAAGAAGCCCTTTTTTGTCTTGTTGTAACCGAGAGATAAACCGCACAGCACCTCCCCGTCCTTGAACGTAACCTTGATCTTGATTCCGTGCAGGGTTGCCGCGTCGATCTCCTTGAAGCTCTTCTTCTCGTTATAATCCTTGTTTCCGTTGAATGTTTTTACGAAAAAAACCGCTTTGAGGTCGGGAACTTTTATTTCATGGATGGCTCCGGTCTCGGAGGCCGTATCCTCGGCCAGATGGAAGAGATCCTTTTCAGGCAGAAAGTCGTGCGTATACCCCTTGAGTATCTTCCCGTCGTTGAAACGCGCCACAACTCTGTTTCGCTGCGTTGGCATCGCTCTGGCTCCCGGAAACCCTTACACCGCTTCCATTAGCGGACATTTTGCGCCGGAAGTCAACAATTTCATTCGGCCGGCGGCGGGAATCCTTATCGTTGACAAGTTTCCCGGCGCGTGAAAGACTGGCGGCGAGCCTTGGCACCCATCAGAAACAACATCTATTATCATAATCGATTGAAAACATGCGTCGAAAGGAGGCCTGTATGAGGTACAGGTGCTTGGTTGTTTTTCTCTCCTTCCTTCTCTCGCTCCTCCCTCTTGTCGCCCACGCACAGTACCAGGTGCTCAACGGCACCTTCGCGAACGGCGGAGGAGTGCGGGTTGGGGGCGGATACATCGTCTACGACACGGCGGGGCAGCCGGCCATCGGCGTCGTCTCGGGCGCGTCGAACACCGCGAAGACCGGCTTCTGGTACTGCGCCGGCATCTCGTCGACCGTCGACGTCGCCTTCGCCTCGTTCGCCGGAGAGCTCAGGGACGACGCCGTGCTCCTGAGCTGGTCGGCGTCCGCCTCGGCCTCCTTCGACGGCTTCAACGTGTATCGCTCGGAAGACGCGGCGGGGACGTTCGTCAGGATCAACGGCGCGCTCATCCCCCGCGAGAGCGGTAACAGCTACACGGACGAGACGGCGCTCGCGGGCATGACCTACGTCTATCGCGTCGGGGCGTTCTCGAGAGAGGGCGAATGGTACTCGCAGAACGTCTCGCTCGCCATCCCGCCGAAGCCCACGACGCTGTACCAGAACTATCCCAACCCGTTCAACCCCTCGACGAGCATCGCCTTCTACCTGGCGAGCCCCGGACCCGTCTCGCTCGTGATCTACGACGTCAAGGGGAGCGCGGTGCGGACGCTCGTGGACGGGGCGAAGCCGGCCGGGCGCCACACGGCGATATGGGACGGGAAGAACGAAGGCGGCAGACAGACCGCGTCGGGGGTGTACTACTACCGGCTCGCCGCCGGCAAGACGACGTTCACGAAAAAGCTCGTGATCGTGAGATAACGAGGGGCGCGGAGACCCGATGCGGAGAACGCTCATGATGCTCGTCAATCACTGGAGGCCGAAGATGAAAAGAACGTTTTCGCTGATTCTCGTTCTCGCCGCGTGCCTCGCGGCGCCGGCGTCGGCTGAAGTGCCGGCTCTTCTCAATTACCAGGGGGTCCTCGCCGACGGGAGCGGTGTCGCGGTCCCCGACAACGCCTACAGCATCACCTTCAGAATCTATGACGTCCTGAGCGGCGGGAGCGTACTCTGGACGGAAACGAATAGCGTGATCGTATCGAAAGGCACGTTCAGCGTGACGCTGGGATACATCTCCGATCTCAAAGAGCTTTCCTTCGACACGACATACTATATCGGAATGTCCGTCGAAGGCGGCTCCGAGCTCCCGCGGCAAATTCTCACCCCCTCGCCGTACAGCCTCAATGCGAAGACGGTCAGGGGGAGCGAGAACGTCTTCCCGGCCGACGGCAAAGTGGGCATCGGAACGCTCAGCCCGAGCGTTCCGCTCAACGTGACGAGCGCGAGCGGGCAGGTCGGAATCCAGTTCGACGGCAACGACGATTACTATTCGAGCATATACGTCAACGCCAAGAAGGCCGGCGCGAGCGCCGGATACGGCTACGAGCTTCAGGGCGGACTGCGCGCCTACACCTTTGTGGACCCCTCCAGCATCTGGAACCTGCAGCTCGTAAGCGGGAATTACGCGCTTCGCGCATCCCAGGCGGGGAACGTCTGCATCGGACTCGCGGCCCCGGGAACGGAAAAGCTCAGGATCGACGGCGGCCTCCAGCTCGGGAACTCGGTGGGCACGACGACAGGCACGATCCGCTGGTCGGGCTCCGACTTCGAAGGCTACAACGGCTCGGCGTGGCAGTCGTTCACCGCGACGGGCGGCGGCCCTCCCCCCGGCAGCGCGGGCCAGACGCTCCGGCACGACGGTTCGAATTGGGTCGGCGCGAGCAATCTCTACAACGGCGGCACGGACGTCGGCATCGGGACGACGTCTCCGGAGGCGATGTTCCACGTCAACGGCGACGCCAGGATCGGAAGCTCCACCGCCATCGGATCCCTGGGCCTCTATCGTCCGGGGATTTCAGCCGCCGTCGCGTCCCTGTCGGGGAACGCGGCCGGCGGAGAGGTCTCGACCTACGACGAGAATTTCAATCTTACGTGCGCTTTCAAGCCCTCCTTCGGCGGCGAGGGCGGTATGCTCGGAGTGACGAGGAACACGGACCAGTGGGGACTCTTCGTCGACGGCAACTTCAACATCGGACAGCCCTATTTCTACTTCATGGGGGACGATCGAGGGGTCATCTTCGACTTGAGCCAATCCGGAGACCAATCGGTGTGGCTGCCGTACGAATCGGTGTCGTCCTCGGAAACCTCGGACGAGCCGGGCGTGGCGAGCTACGGCTACCAGTTCGGCGTTGCGCTTGCGGGGACGATCTCCATCGTCGCTTCCCAGAGCATAACGACCCCCGGACCGGGTTATGTGCTGGTCATCGCTTCGAGCAACGTGGCGATCTCCCACACGAACGGCGTGGCAAGCCATGCGGTGATAGGAACCTCCGACGACTTGAGCGGCTACCCCGAGAACCAGGATATGTTCATAGATTATCCGGCGACCGCGGCGACGGGAACTTACATGGTTCCCGCGACCTGCCATGGGCTCTACTACAATGCATATGGCGGGACGTATACGTACTACATGCTCGGTCTGCGGTCCAGCGGGGCATACACGTGCTTCGAAAACCAGCTTTCGCTCATCTACATCCCGACCGCGTACGGCTCCGTGCAGCCGACCCTCGCGAGCGCCGCGGGCGCCGGCGAGAAAACGATCGGCGCCGCCCTGACCGCCGCGGACGTCGCCTCGCAGAAAACCGCTTCCGAAGCGGCCAACGCGGCGCGCATGCGGAGGGAGCTCGACGAGCTCCGCGCGGAGGTCGACGCGATGAAGGCGAAGCTAGGGTCTCCCGCGCAGGCGAGGCCCGAGAACAAATAGATCCCTGCTTCCGCGGCCGCGGCGATCGGGAACGCATTCGCGGCAGGTACTCTTCCAGGGCGGGCCGATTGTTCGGCCCGCCCCTCTTCGTGTCATTTTCTTGACAACTATTGGTCATTTGGCTAAATTGCCAATGAACAGAGTCGGCGTTTTCCCCGGAGATGCCCGCAATGAAAGCAAAATCGAAGGCGCGATTCGAAGCCCGCGCGAAGATAATCAAGGCGATGGCGCATCCCGCGCGGCTCATGATCGTCGACGAGCTCTCGCGCCGCGAGCGCTGTGTCCGCGACCTTACGGAGATGGTCGGCTCGGACGTATCGACCGTCTCCAAGCACCTCTCGGTGCTCAGGAACGCAGGTGTAGTCCGGGACGAAAAACGCGGCTCGAAGGTCTACTACATTCTGAGAACGCCCTGCATTCTCAACTTCATGTCCTGCGTCGAAACGGTCATCAAGTCGAAAGCGGAGGAACAGCTTGACCTGGCGAAATGAATGGAAACCGCTCGCCGCGATCGCCGCGCTTTTTCTGGCGTTTTTCTATTTGCCGGTCGGGGCGCCGCGGTTCGACGCGGCCGTCTTCGAGGCGCTCGGCCTCGCCCGATGGTACGCGCGCGAGCACGTCCTCCTCTGCCTCATCCCCGCCTTCTTCATCGCCGGCGCCATAGCCGTCTTCATCAGCAAGGCCGCCGTGATGAAATACCTCGGCGCCCGGGCGAACAAGGCGCTCGCCTACGGAGTGGCGTCCGTCTCGGGCTCGGTCCTCGCCGTCTGCTCGTGCACGGTGCTTCCGCTCTTCGCGGGGATCTACCGGATGGGCGCCGGCATCGGCCCCGCGACGGCGTTCCTCTACTCGGGGCCGGCGATCAACATCCTCGCGATCGTGCTCACCGCCCGCATCCTCGGCACGGGCCTCGGCGTCGCGCGCGCGGCCGGCGCCGTCTTCTTCAGCATCGTGATCGGGCTCGTCATGCACGCGATCTTCCGCAAGGAAGAGATAGCCAAGGCGAACGCGCAGGCGGCGATGCCTGCGGCGGAAGCCACGCGTCCTCTCTGGAAGAACGCCCTCTACTTCGCCTCGATGGCCGGCTTTCTCGTTTTCGCGAACTGGGGGCGGCCCTCGGAGGCTTCGGGCGCATGGTTCGCGATATATTCGGCGAAATGGATCGTAGCCTTCGCGTGCCTCGCCGCACTCGGGGCCTCGATCTTCTTTCTCCTCCGCATGAAGCGGCAAGAGGCCGGCGAATGGATCGAATCGACGTGGGACTTCGCGAAGCAGATCATGCCGCTCCTCCTCGCCGGCGTGCTCGTTTCGGGCTTTCTCCTCGGCCGCCCGGGGAACGAAGGAATCATCCCGTCGAGCTGGGTAAGCAACGCCGTCGGGGGAAATTCACTCCGGGCGAACCTCTTAGCGTCGGTCGCCGGCGCGTTCATGTACTTCGCGACGCTCACCGAGGTGCCGATCGTTCAAGGTCTCATCGGGAGCGGCATGGGAAAGGGCCCGGCGCTCGCGCTCCTTCTCGCGGGACCGGCGCTTTCGCTCCCGAGCATGCTCGTCATCGGAAAGATCATGGGCGCGAGGAAGGCCATCACGTATATTCTCCTCGTGATCGTGCTCTCCACCGTCACGGGATTGATCTACGGGGCGCTGTAAGCCCGGGAGGCTGCCATGAAAAAAATACAGGTGCTCGGCACGGGCTGCCCGAAATGCGCGAAGCTCGCGGAGAACGCGAAGGCGGCGGCCGACGCGCTCGGCATCGAGTACGAGATCGAGAAGGTCACCGATATCGACGAGATCTTGAATTTCGGCGTCATGATGACGCCGGCTCTCGTTGTGGACGGAGAGATCAAGGTCGTGGGCAAGGCCGCCTCGGTCGACGAATTGAAGAAGCTCATCAAGTAACGCCCCGGCACCGCAGCAAAGGAGAACCGCGCGCATGAAACCGAAGCATATCGTTACCGCAGCCCTTCTTATGTTCGTCGCCGTGAGCGTCGCGGTCCTCCTCATGAAGGAGCGCCGCCCGGGAACCCCGGAGACCGCCGCGCCGGCGGAAAGCGCCTCGGCCGTTTCGGCGAGCACCGTCGTTTACTACTTCCACGGAACGAGGCGCTGCGCGACCTGCCGGAAGCTCGAGGAATACACGAACGAAGCGATCATGACCGCTTTCGCCGAAGATATAAAAGCCGGAACGATCGTCTGGCGGACGATCAATACGGACGAGCCGGAGAGCGAGCATTACGTCAAGGACTACGTTCTTTCCACGAAGTCGGTGGTCCTCTCCGCCGTGACCGGCGGCACGGAAACGCGCTGGAAAAACCTTCCGCGCATCTGGGACCTCGTCGGCGACAAAGCCGCCTATATCGCCTATATCCAGGACGAGATCAAGACGTTTCAAGAAGGCAAATGATGGACGGATTCTTCGTGGGCGCCTCGGCGGCGTTCTATCTCGGCATCCTCACGGCGATCAGCCCATGCCCCCTCGCGACGAATATCGCCGCCATCTCGTACATCGGCCGGCGTCTCGAAAGCCCGAAGCGGGTCCTTCTCACCGGGATCCTCTATACCCTCGGCAGAACCGCCACCTACGTCGCGCTCGGCATCCTTCTCGCCGCGAGCATCCTGTCGATGAGCGCCGTTTCACATTTCCTCGAGAAATACCTGAACCGCGCGCTCGGCCCCATCCTCGTCGTCGCCGGCATGTTTCTCATCGGCCTTCTCGGGTTCACCTCGTCCGGACCCGGAGTGAGCGCGAAGATGCAGCGGCGCTTCGAGTCGGGAGGCCTCTGGGGCGCGGGGTTCCTCGGAATGCTCTTCGCCCTTTCCTTCTGCCCGGTTTCGGCGGCGATCTTCTTCGGGAGCCTCATCCCCCTCGCCGTCGCGCGCCATTCGAGCCTCGCCATTCCGGCGATCTACGGAATAGCGACCGGGCTCCCGGTGCTCGTCTTCGCCGTTCTCATCGCAACGGGCGCCCGGCGCGTCGGGACCGCGTTCAACAGGCTCGCGGCGATCGAGCTCTGGGCGCGGAGGATCACCGGCGCCGCGTTCATTCTCGTGGGCGTCCTCTATTCTCTGACCTATATCTTCGGAATTCCGGTTTTGGGCTAGCGCGGACGCGGTTGTTCGTTCTATCATGTCGTTCATGGCGAACGATAGCCGCATCGAGCTCAGTCTCGTCATCCCCGCGTACAACGAGGAACAATCGATCGAGTCGTGCGTGCGCGAGGCGGACGGCGTGCTCGCGCGCCTCGGAAAACGCTACGAGATCGTCGTCGTCGACGACGGCTCGACGGACGGCACGTTCGAAAGGCTCCGCGCCCTGAAAAAGGACGTGAGCGCTCTTCGCGCCGTGAGATTCGCGCGAAACCGCGGCCAGACCACCGCGATGGCCGCCGGCTTCGAGCATGCGCGCGGGGAGATCGTCGTGACGATGGACGCCGATATGCAGAACGATCCGGCCGATATTCCGCGCCTCCTCGAGAAAATGGACGAATGGGACGTCGTCTGCGGCGTGCGCGAGGGGCGGCGGGACACCTTCGTGAGAAAGGCCTCCTCGGCGATCGCCAATTCGGTGCGGAACCGGCTCACGCACGAGAGCATCCGCGACGTCGGGTGCACGCTCAGGGCGTGCCGCGCCCGGCACGTCCGCCGCATCAAGCTCTTCGAGGGAATGCACCGGTTTCTCCCGACGCTTCTCAAGCTCGAGGGCGCCCGGGTCGTCGAGATCCCCGTGAGCCACCGCCCGCGGACGAAGGGCGTGAACAAGTACGGCATCGGGAACCGCCTCTTCAAGGGGCTTCGCGATCTTTTCGCCGTGCGATGGATGCAATCCCGATACGTGAAGTACGAAGTGAAAGAGGAGATCGAATGATCGTCGCCGACCTTTCCCAGGGTCTCTGGCAGGGAATGATTCATAAATTCGCGAGCTGGTGGGTGGTGCTCGGGCTCATCGGGCAGCTCCTCTTCGCGAGCAGGTTCGTCCTCCAGTGGGTCGCGTCGGAGCGGAAAGGGAGAAGCGTCATCCCCGTGCCGTTCTGGTACCTGAGCATCGGGGGAAGCGCGATTCTCCTCATTTACTCGATCCACATCGCCGATCCGGTCTTCATTCTCGCGAATATCCTCAACAGCTTCATCTATATCCGCAACCTCATGCTCATCGGAAAGGAAAAGCGGGCGAGCCGTGAGGCCTGAGCGCAGAAACGTTCTCATTCTCGTCGCTCTCTCGGCGATCCTCGGGTTCGCCTTCCAGGGCTCTCGCGGTCTCTACGAAACGACGGAAGGACGATACGCCGAGTCGGCCCGCGAGATGCTCGAGACGGGAGACTGGCTCGTCCCCCGGCTCGACTACGCGCCCCACTGGACGAAGCCGCCGCTCGCCTACTGGGCCATCGCGGGCGGAATGGCCCTCTTCGGAACGAACGAGTGGGGAGCGCGTTTCGCGAACGCCGCGTTCTTCGTCCTGACGGTCCTCGCCGTGAGCGCTCTCGCGCGCGCGATGTGGGACCGCCGCACCGGCTTCGCCGCGGGTCTGATCTACGCCCTTTCCCCCTTCGCCGTTCTCGCGGCGAGCTCCGTGCACACCGATTTTCTTTTGTCGTTCTGGGAGCTCGTCGCGGTTCTCTGCTACTGGAAGGCGTACCGGGCGGACGGCTCGCGGAGCGCGAACCGCTGGATCGTCGGGATGTGGGGGCTCCTCGGCGCGGCGTTTCTCACGAAAGGCCCGCCGGCCCTCGTCGTTCTCGCCGCGATCCTCGCATTCAGGATTTACCTCGCCGCCACGGGGAGAAAGGGCCCGCGGCTCTTTTCTCTTCCCGGCGTCGTTCTCATGCTCGCCGTGGGGTCGAGCTGGTACGTCGCCGTCGCCGCGAGAACCCCCGGGCTTCTCGATTATTTTCTCGGCACGGAGGTCTACGCGAGAATCGCGACGGCGAAGCACGGGAGAAATCCGGAATGGTACAAGCCGCTCGTCATATTCGCGCCGCCGCTTCTCTTCGGCGCGGGAACGGCGATGGCGGCGTGGATCGCGGAGCTCGCGAGGAATCGCTCGCTCTTCGGACGGGCGAGCCTCAAGAGGCTCCTGAGAGGCGACGAGCGGCTCGCGTTTCTCGCGCTCTGGCTGATCGTCCCGCTCGTCATATTCTCNNCCGCGCGGATGGCGCTCCGGGCGATCGACCGGCCCGGCCTTGCGCGCGCGGCGGCAATCGCGGCGGTTCTCACGGCGGCCGCGCTCGTCGCGGTCAAGGGAGCGAGCGCGTTTTACCGCACCGATCTCGACATGAAGGCGCTCCATCGCGCGTGCCGGGATGCGGGCCGCGGCGAGACCGCGTTCTTCCTCTTCGAATCGCAGGAGCTCTACGGCCTCCAGTTCTACCTGGACGGACGCCTCACGAGGGTCGCCGAGGAGCCTCTTCCCCCATGGGCCCGGAGAAGCCTCGATTCGGTCTGCTACGAGATCGTCGCGGCGCCGAGGCACGAAACGTACGTATTCATCGTCGCCGCTCCCTGGCGCGGCGACGCGCTCAGAAAGAGGTTCGACGAGCTCGGCCTGAGCTGCGAAATCACGAGCTCGGGCTCCCGCTACGTGCTCTTCGCGTGCCGGGCTCCCTCGCCGTCGTCGAATCTCGCGGCGGGGGCGCCCCCGCGGACGGATTCCCGGAAAACGGACGGGCGGCCGTGACGATCAAGCGGCGCCCGGAGGATTTTTTCGTCGAGGAGATGCTCGCGCCGGATACGGCCGCGCGTCTTTCGGGAACGGCCGGACCCGTCGTCCTCTACCGGCTCACGAAGCGCGGCCTCGGGACGATCGAGGCGCTCGAGCGCCTCGCGCTGAAGCTCCGCGTGCCGCTCGAACGGATCGATTACGCGGGGCTCAAGGACAGGCACGCGCTCACCGTCCAGCACGTCTCGATCCTGTTCCCGCGGAGCGGCGCCGCGACCGCCCCCGATACCGTCGAAATGCCCGGCTGGAAGATCGAGCGGATCGGAAGGCTCGCGAGCCGGCTCTCGGCCGGAGACGTCTCGGGCAACCGGTTCCGCGTAACGGTGAGAGACTTGTCCCGGCGCCGGTGCGAGCGCATGACGGAGGCGAGACGGTTTCTCGCGTCCCCGCTCGCCTCCGCCGGCCGAACGCTCCGTTTCGTGAATTACTTCGGCGCTCAGCGATTCGGCTCGGCGCGCCACGGCCGCGGATTCGCCGCGCGGCGGCTCATCGAGGGGGATTTCGAGGAGGCGCGCAGGCTCCTCGTCGCCACCCCCGACCGCAAGGATTCGCGCGAACGCAAAGGCGTCAAGCGGGCGATCGCGGCCGCGTGGGGAGACTGGGAAAAGCTCGCGGGAGAGCTTCCTCCCTGTCCCGAGCGCGCCGTTTTCGAGCGCCTCGCGGAGACGGGCGGCGATTTTCGTTCGGGCTTCGCCGCACTCCCCCCCTTCATCCGGAGGATCGCGGTCGAGGCGTACCAGTCATGGCTATGGAACGCGGTAGCGCGGCGCCTCGTCGCCGGGCGATGCGCGCCTCCGCTGATCGAGACCCCCTCCCGGTTCGGCGATCTCGTTTTTCCCGCCGCCGCGGCGATCCCGGCAGGTCTCGCCGGGATATTCATTCCGCTCTTCTCTCCCGGAACGGCGCTCGAGGATCCGTGGAAGAGCTCCGCCGAAGCCGTTCTCGCGGGCGAAGGGCTCGCGCTCGGCGACCTTCGCGGCCCGGGTCTTCGCAGTCCCTTTTTCGGAGAAGTCCCGCGGCCTCTCTTCGTCGACGCCCATGAATTCGTTCTCGGTCCGGTCGAGGCGGACGAATCGAGCGCCGGCGCGAAAAGGTTCAAGCGTCTCCTGAGATTCTCTCTTCCGCGGGGATCCTATGGAACGGTGCTTCTCGGCGCGCTCGACGCTCAGAGCAATTTCCGGTAGATCACCTTGTCGTCGCCGGGGGAATAGAAATCCCTGAGAAGCGCGTCGAGCTCGTACCCGAGGGACAGGTAGAAAGCCCTCGTGTCTTCGTACTGGGCCTTGTAGGAAGTGTCGATATAGATGCGGGTCCCCCCCGCGTCCCTGATCAGCTTCTCGGCTTCGCGCATGAGCGCCTTGCCGAGCCCCTTTCCCTGAAAATCGGGATGCACGGCGATCCAGTAGAGGTTGTGGCTCGAGACCGTGCAGGGAATCGGTCCGTAGCAGAGATAGGCGATCGTTTTCCCGCCGTGCTCGGCGAAGACGAAATGATATCCGCTCGCCGCGGCGCCCTTGGCGAGATTCTCCTGCACGAGCTCGACCGCGACGTCGACTTCCGAGGGTGTGAAGTAACCCGTCGCCGCGACGATCTCCCGCACCGTTTCGCCGTCCCCGGGGCGCACGTCGCACCGGCAGGGGAGCTCGGGGAGCTGCTCGGCTTCATTCTTTTTCTTCATTGCGCAAAACCTTTCCCGCGCGGCTTGCGGATCGCGTCCTCGAGGATGGCGCGGATGACGGCGTCGTAGTCGAAGCCCCCCTGCTGCGCCGCGGCGATGAACCCCGAATCGGGCGAGATGCACGGATTCGCGTTTATCTCGAGAATGTACGGCCTTCCTTTGGAGTCGACCCGGAAATCGACCCGCGCGTATCCGCTCAGGGCGAAGAGATCCCACGCGCTGCGGCTGAGACGGCCGAGCTCCTTGAGAAGCTCCTTGTCTTCCGGGGGGAAATCGAAGCCCCGCGGCGTGCTCTGGTACTCGATCGAATCCTCTTCCCACTTGGCCTTGTAGCTCACTATCTTCGGTTTCCCCTCGGGATAATCGATAAAATGGATCTCCGCGATCGGGAGCACGCGCGGCCCGTCGGCGGCCGCGAGAACGGAGATATTGAATTCCCTGCCGTCGATGAACTCTTCGGCGAAGCATTCGCCGCGAAGGCGGGGCGCCCACTCTTCCATCATGCTCATGAGCTTCGCCTCGTCCGCCTGGTGGACGACGACGTCGTCGTCCATGCCGAACGACGCGTGCTCCCAGACGGCCTTGACGATGAAGCTCGCCTTTTTCCGCGAGCGGGGCCGCCTTTCCACGATAGGCGCCATCCCTCCGCCGGGCCACGGACCCATCCAATCGGGGGTCGGAAGCCCCGCGGCCCTGATCCGCTCCTTCGCGAGCGCCTTGTGGGAGGTGAGAAAGAGGGCTTCCGCGGGCGAGCCGGTATAGCCGACGTTCCTCGCGTCGAGGACCGCCGGCACGAGGAAAATGAGCCGTCCGCATCCGTCGAGACATTCGACGAGATTGAAAACCGCGTGGGGCTTGAAGGCGTCGAGAGCGCCTATGATACCCCGCACGTCCAGATCGCAGGGCACCTTCACCGACTCGTGGCCGAGGCGGCCGAGCGACGCGGACACCGCCTCGAGCTGAACGAGAACGTCGAGCTCGTCCGTTTTCGCCTGCTCGCTTATGGCATTGAAGAGAATCGCAACGCGCATGACGGCCTTACGGGCTGAGGTGCGCCGCTTCTCGCTCCGTCCGCGCCCTCGCGGAACGGAGAATGCGGTCGATGAGCGATACGTACGATATGCCGAGCTTGGTGCACAATATGGGGAGATCCGAATGGGACGGATGAAGCCCCGCGAGGGGGTTGATCTCTATGAACTGCGGCCGCCCGCGCGCGTCGCACCGCAGATCGACTCTTCCGGCGTCGCGGCAGCCGAGGAAGCGCCAGGCCTCCAGGGCGATGCGTTCCGCTTCGCGCACGCACGCGTCGGCGTCGGGCCGGACGAGATTGTACTCGACGAGCTCCTCGCATTTCTCTTTGTTCACGTACGAATAGACGCCGTCCTCGGCTCCCGGCTTGAGGCCCATCTCGAGCGTTCCGACCGCCTCGGCCCGCGGCCCCGTGCCGATGACGCCGACGGTGAACTCCCTGCCCGGCAGGAATTCCTCGACGATGACGGCCTGCTCAAAATCCTTGAGGAGCTCCGCGCAGAGCGGCCAAAGGAGCGCGCGATCGTTCACGACCGATTTCGGCGTGATTCCCTTGCTCGTCCCCTCGGCCACCGGCTTGAGAAAATAGGGAGGCGCGAAATGAACCGCCGCGGCTTGGCCCTCGTTCTCGACGAGCGCGAAATCGCATGTCGGAATTCCCGCGTCGCGGATGGCGTGCTTCGTCATGCCCTTATGCAGGGTGAGCGCCATGACGAGCGGGTCGGAAAATGTGTACGGGATGTCGTAGAGCTCGAGAATCGCCGGCACCTGCGCCTCGCGTCCGGAGCCGCGAAGCCCCTCGGCGATGTTGAAAACGAGGTCCCACCGGTCTCCTCCGGCGAGCCGCTCGACGAGCCGGCGGGCGCTCCCGATCCGATCGGTCGCGTGCCCGAGCCGCCGTATCGCGCCTTCGAGCTCGTCGATCGTTTCCTCGCGATCGAACTCGGCGGTCTCTTCCTCGCCGTACCCCATGGCGAGGTACTCGGATCTGAGGTCGTATGTGAGGCCTACTCTCATGCTCCGGAAACGTGCCCCGCCCTTCTAGACGCGCGCGAGCTCCTCGCCCGGCTGGGGGTCGTAGTATCGATAGATATTTCCCTCGTAGTTGCGCAGCACGACATGGTCCCCTTCCCTTCCGACGAGATAATCGGGCATGATGGGGGTCTTGCCGCCCCCGCCGGGGGCGTCGATGACGAACGTGGGCACCGCGTACCCGCTCGTGAACCCCCTGAGACCACGGATGATCTCGAGCCCCTTCTCGACGGAAGTCCGGAAGTGCGACGAGCCGTAGATCGGGTCGCACTGGTAGATGTAGTACGGCCGAAC